>JBAVZX010000373.1:0-2491 GCA_049589015.1 Phormidium sp.
AAGCTAAAGACCTATTCCTAATGTTTGCTTCGCTTCTTTTGAACGTTGGTCGCCATTCATCTCCCGTTAAACTACGTTGTAACGGGAGTCTTCTAGCTCCATTAAGATAAAAATGGGCATTCTTATCAACAGCAATGCCTAGTCTCAGCTTGTTAACCTAAAAAAAAGGACAACCAGCATGAATAATGTTGCCGTAAAAGACAGCAAAACCAAAATTTTAGAAGCATTTCAACGCCTCCTTACGGAGAAGCAAAAAATTGATTCCAAAGTAGCTACTAAAGAAGAGGAAGCGGAGAAAGAAAAGAACAAAAAAACCCTCGAAGTCGCTTCTACCTATACAGTTGATAGCATTGTCAAAGGTTTAGCAGATCTACAATTAGAATTTGGCAGCATTATTATCGGACTTTCCACGAAATTAACCACAGAAACTACCAAACTCGACGAACTCAAAAAAGCAATTGAAGTTGAAAATCAGCACTTACAAGAACTTCAACAAGTGCGAGTTGTAGCTGATGCGCTGCACATCTTAACCCAAGAACATCAAGAAAAACTCAGAAGCATTGAAGAAAATGCCACTAATCAGCGAGAAACCTTAGATAAAGAAATCACTGAAGATCGCAAAAATTGGCAAAAAGAACAAGAGGAATTTACCACAATAATCACAGAACAAACTGAATTACTAACCGCAGAAAGGCAACGTCAAGAAGCAGATCATCAATATGAATTAGAGCGAAACCGCAAAATTAAAACCGATGAATATGAAGAGTTTCGCCGCAAATTAGAGCGAGAATTACACCAATCTAACCAAGAAAAAGCGAAAGATTGGACAGAACGCGATCGCATTTTAACTGCTAATCAAGCATTATTTGAAGAATACCGGAAAAAAGTCGAAGCATTTCCCGCCGAACTGGAAGCAGCGACTAAGAAAGCTTACGGCGAAGGTATTTCTGATGTTAACCAAGAAGCGAAAGTCAAATCTGATTTATTCGAGAAAGAATGGGAAGCTAGTAAACAATCTTACGAGTTAAAAATTCAAGCTTTAGAACAGAAAATTCAACGCCAAACTGAACAAATTACTGAGCTTACTAATCAGCTACAAAACGCAATGAAACAAGCTCAAGACTTAGCAATGAGAGCTTTTGAAAGTTCTGCTGCTAAAACCAACAAAGCTCAGTAATACCCAATCCTGGTTAGTTACATCCGATATCTTCTCCCTCTTTCCTCTGCGTCCTCTGTGCCTCTGCGGTTCAATAAAAAAGAGGGTTCATATTTGCAATTTTTGGAGTTGAATAATGGCAGTAAGAAAACCTAACGAAAAAAATACCAAAGCGGAAATTTTGACAGCTTTTAATCAATTGTTGGAAGAGAAAAAAGCCATAGAATCCCAACTGGCACAATTAGCCAAAGAGCCAAAACAAGTAATTGAAGTTAAGCCAGCGACAGAGACAAAATCTATGAATTCCATATTAAATAATGCCGGAAAACAAAAAATTCAGCAGACAATTGATAATCTTGCTAGTTTGCAATTAAGCTTTGGTAGTGCTGTCAGTGATTTATCGGAGAACCTAACTTTAGAAGCTGCTAAATTACAAGAAATTCAGCAGTTAGTCTCAACGGAAATTCAAGAACTGCAAGAATTACATAATTTAGAAGCAATTGATGATGATACTCTCGATGAATTAATTACCCAATATCAACAAAGTGCTAAAGCATTTGCAGAGGAATTTAACCAACGCCGAGAAACTTTAGAACAAGAAATTCTTGCAGCAAATAAAGCTTGGACAAAAGAACAAGAACAGCAACAACGAACTATTAAAGAACGCAACGATATCCAAACAAAAACTCGGCTGCGAGATGCCAGTGAGTACAAGTATGAATTAGAATTGCAGCGCAAATTAAATACTGACGAATACGAACAAGCACAGAAAGCTTTGTATAAGCAATTAGAAGAGTTACAGCAAACTCAAGAAAAACAATGGGCGGAACGGGAAAAAACCATTTCGGAACGGGAAAAACAATTTGAAGAATCTAAAACTAAAGTAGAAGCATTCCCGAAAGAATTGGAAGCGGCGGTGAAAAAATCTCAAGAAAATGGCAGAGGATTAGGACATTATCAAACTAAGGTGAAAGCAGATTTACGGGCTAAAGAAGTAGAAGGGGAAAGACGAGTTTATGAATTGCGAATTCAATCTTTAGAAGAAACAATTCAAAACCAAGAAGCGCGGATTAGTAATTTGGCGAAACAGCTTGATTCGGCGTTGAAACAAGTGCAAGATTTGGCGGTGAAAGCGATCGAAGGTTCTGCCAATATATCTTCCTTCCAAGCCGTCAAAGAAATTGCCTTAGAACAAGCCAAAACCAAAACTAATAATAAATAAAATTTTTGGTAATTAAGGTGGGGTAATACCCGCCTTAATTAGCTTGCTAAACCAGCAGTTTGAGGAGATAACATAGAAATTAATTCATCGAGTCCTTTTTGTAAATGTCTGCT
>JBAVZX010000374.1:0-6491 GCA_049589015.1 Phormidium sp.
TAACGGCAGACTAGAATAGTTTGTCTGATTGTATGGGCGGGATTAGCAAAAAATCTTTGATTCCTACAGATAACCCGACAACAAAACCCGCCCTGATTTATATTTACTACAGATAACCTGATAACAAAACCCGCCCTCACCATGCAATACTCCAATAAATAGCTTCCCTGGCAATTAAGGCAGGGGCGGGTTTTGTTGAAAGATTGTTTATTTGACACAGAGGTTATCTGCTAAACCCGCCCCTACAATCAGACAATTTACACAACCGATGCTAAAAGAATTTATATCAATTCCCAAAACTTACCGAATCACAAACATAGTACCTCGTAAAGGTCAGAAATAAGTGATACAATTTACTCAAATTTTGCATTTCTGTTTCAACATCACAGGCAATAACAACAGTCCCATGAACACCCTTGACCAAGTGCTAGAAACTGCTTTGCAACTGCCCTACGAACAGCAAGAAATACTAATCGAAATTCTGCAAAATCGCCTCCGCGAAAATCGCCGTGAAAAAATGGCAGCGGATGCTCAACAAAGCTTGGCAGATTTCCATGCTGGTAAATTTCAACCCCAGTCAGCCCAGGAAGTCATTCTAGCATTGCGCCAGTCTTTGCATGAGCCAGAAGCATGAGACAACTGGTTTTAACCTCCAAATTCAAACGAGCATTCCGCAAGTTTGTCAAGCGAAATGTTGACCTCCTGCAACGCATTGAAGACACTCTTCAACAAATGGAAGCAGACGTATTTGCCCCAGCCCTCGCCACCCACAAACTAAGCGGCAAGTTTGACGGTCTTCAGTCCTGTTCTTGTGGTTATGATTGTCGTATTGTCTTCTCGATCGAACAGGATACAGAAACCAAAATTGAAGTTATTGTTCTGTTTGATATAGGCACGCATGATGAAGTTTATTAACTGTGTCGGTAAAACCGAAATAACCGATTGTGACACTTGAGATTGCAGAATGTGGGTTTAAACTCCCGCCACTCTTGAAAATCAAACCATTATTGATTAATTCCCCAAACTTCTCGGAACCACAAGCATAGTAATTCCCTGTCTACCAACAACCTTCACAAAATCATCAGGAAAAACAATAACATCACAATTAGAATGATAAAATTGAGCGGGCCAATAACTACCCAAACACTTAACTCTTCCCGGATGATTTTGCGTAATTGTCTTTTCCACTGTTCCCATTACCGCTTCTGAAAACATCTCAACTTTTTCCCGCACAAATAAACTTACCACTGATTACCTCCCTCCAAACTTTTGGGGTAACAGAATCTAATTTGCACCATCAAACTAACCTTAACCAGAGGAGATTCCGAAGTTAAGCAAGAAGATAAGCTGTAGTAAAGTCAATTTGGCAAATTCAGCACCAGCAAGCATTCCAGACACCAGCAAATCTATTATAGCAGAATTAACTTCTTAGCTTAAGTTCCTTAACTTCGGGATAACGTCCTTAACTTCCGGCTAGCAAAAGAAGTAAGCCACACCTAATATCAATTACCTAAATGTTTACTACAGATGCTTGGGATGGGCGGGTTTTGATTGCAATTTTATGGCTGGGTATTCCAGGTTTTTAGCTAAACCCGCCCCTACCCATTTGTATCAATCATTTGCGTAAAAGATATAATCCACTAAAATTAAACAAACCCCCAAATTTCCCAATCAGTGAAAACCGACTCCCTCTTCTACCGCCTATTCCAAACCTTCCCCAGCATCTTCTTTGAACTAATCAACCGTCCCCCAGAAGAAGCAAACAACTATCAATTCTCATCAGTTGAAATCAAACAAACCGCCTTTCGCATTGACGGCGTATTTCTCCCTGAAGCAGGGGAAGAAAACCCAATTTACTTCCTCGAAGTTCAGTTTCAACCCGATTCAGAATTTTACTCGCGCTTCTTTGCCGAAATCTGTTTATACTTGCGTCAAAACAAACCTCAAAATGACTGGCGTGCAGTAGTTTTATATCCCAACCAAAGTTTAGATACTGGAGATATTAAACATTACCGAGAATTTTTCACCAGTCAACGAGTCAGACGTATCTATTTAAATCAACTGGGAGAAATAGCCGATCGATCTATTGGTGTGGGAACTATCAAATTAGTCATTTCCTCAGAAGAAAACGCGGTTGAACAAGCAAGAAATCTGATCGATAAAGTCAGGGAAGAAATAACTGATGAACTAACCCAGACCCAAGTATTACAATTAATAGAGACTATCTTAGTCTACAAGTTACCAAACAAAACTCAAGAGGAGATAGAAGCAATGTTTGGATTAAGTGAATTAAAGCAAACCAGAGTCTATCAAGACGCTTTTCAAGAAGGTCGCCAAGAAGGTCGCCAAGAAGGTCGCCAAGAGGGTCGCCAAGAGGGTGAAATAGCAGGGAAATTAGCAGCAGTTCGCCCAATGTTAGCATTAGGAGCCAGTGTCGAGCAAATAGCAGAAGCCTTGAGTTTAGATGTTGAAGAAGTCAGGAAGGTGGTAGAACAAGAGTCTTCTATGTAATACCAAAACTGGGAGGAAATAAAAGCAATGTTTAGTTTAAGTGAATTAAAGCAAACAAGATTCTATCAAGATGCTTTCCGGGAAGGCAAGATAGCAGGAAAATTAGCAACAGTACCCCGGTTATTAGCATTGGGGTTAACTGTGAAACAAATAGCACAGGCGTTGGAGTTGGAGATTGAAGAAGTCAGGAAGGCGGCGCAACCCGAATGTTCTGATTAAAACTAAAGGGGAAGCGATCGCCACTCAACGATCGCCATTAAATTTTGTTAAGATTGTTTAGATCTGTTTTATCGCCTCACCGATCGAGCGGCGAAAAACCCCTTGTTTTAACTTCCTGGAGACTTCTGAATGCTGCGACTCGAACATATTAGTAAAATTTACCCCACAGGCGAGGTTTTGAAAGATGTCAACTGGGAAGTGAAACCAGGGGATAGAATCGGTTTAGTTGGTGTCAATGGTGCGGGTAAATCTACCCAACTCAAGATTATCACCGGAGAAATTGAACCGACTGCTGGGGAAATCATTCGTCCTGCAAGTTTACATATAGGATATCTCACCCAAGAATTTGAAGTAGACCCTAGCCGCACAGTTAAAGAAGAATTTTGGCGTGCTTTTGGGGAAGCAAACGATGTGCATGAAGCTTTGTCAGAAGTGCATCGGAAAATGGAAACAGCTAACCCAGAAGAGTTAGATAAACTTATTCACGAAATGGATAAGTTTCAAAGGAAATTTGAAGCTTTAAATGGTTATGTTTTAGACGCGCAAATTGATAAGATTTTGCCAGAATTGGGTTTTGAACAGGGAGATGGCGATCGCTTAGTCAGTGCTTTTAGTGGCGGTTGGCAAATGCGAATGAGTTTAGGAAAAATTCTCTTGCAAAAACCCGATGTGTTACTGTTAGACGAACCGACAAACCATTTAGATTTAGAAACAATTGAATGGTTGGAAAATTACCTCAAAAGTTTAACTACTCCAATGGTTATTGTATCACATGACCGGGAGTTTTTAGACCGACTTTGTACGCAAATTGTGGAAACAGAACGAGGAGTTTCTACTACTTATTTAGGGAACTATTCCAACTACTTGCTACAAAAAGCCGAAAACCAAGAAGCACAATTATCAGCTTACGAACGTCAGCAAAAAGAATTAGAGAAACAACAAGTATTTGTCGATCGCTTCCGCGCCAGTGCAACGCGCAGCACCCAAGCAAAAAGCCGGGAAAAACAATTAGAAAAGATTGAAAGAATCGAAGCACCCACAGGATCTTTAAGAACATTGCATTTTCGTTTTCCCCCTGCACCTCGGAGCGGTCGGGAAGTAGTAATCATTAAAGATTTGGTGCATACTTATGATGAAAAGATTCTGTTTTTAGGAGCAGAATTGTTAATTGAAAGAGGCGATCGCATAGCATTTTTAGGCCCAAATGGTGCCGGAAAATCCACATTATTGCGTATAATTACAGGGTTAGAAACACCCACCGAAGGAACAGTAAAACTAGGCGCACATAACGTAATTCCCGGTTACTTTGAACAAAACCAAGCCGAAGCATTAGACTTAACAAAAACAGTCATGGATACAATTCATGATGAAGTACCAGAATGGAAAAATGAAGAAGTTCGCACTTTGTTAGGTCGGTTTTTGTTCAGTGGAGACACAGTATTAAAACAAGTTGGTGCATTAAGTGGAGGAGAAAAAGCGCGACTTGCTTTAGCCAAAATGTTGTTACGTCCAGCTAATTTACTAATATTAGATGAACCGACGAACCATTTAGATATTCCTGCTAAAGAGATGTTAGAAGAAGCCTTGCAGAACTATGATGGAACAGCTATTATAGTTTCGCACGATCGCTATTTCATCTCCCAAGTCGCTAACAAAATCGTCGAAATTCGTGATGGAGAATTCCGCGTTTATCTAGGAGATTATCACTACTACTTAGATAAAATTGCTGAAGAAAAAGAACAAGCGAGATTAGCAGCAATCGAAGCAGAAAAAGCAGCTAAAAAAGCAGAAAAGGCAGCTAAAGAAGCAGCTAAAAAAGCAGCAGCAAAACGCAAATAAACTTTCAGGAAACTGGTGAAATTGAAGTTAAAGCACGAAGCAAAATCTCTTCTTTATTCACCAGATTTTCCAATTCTGCTGTTTCATAAATTCCCTCAGCTACTTCTAAGGAAGCTCTGTCAATAGCAATGGGATAAGCAACTTCCAAAACTTCCTTTAACTCTGTTTCCGAAAGATAGTAACCTCCCGCCTTTTGTCGTTTGTTCAGTTCTTGAATTTCCCGCACAGAATTGCGAATTGACACATCCCAAGAGCGAGTAGTACGATTTTCAGCTTGCTGTTTAATCAGATGCAGCAACAAAATTACAGCATAGCTGCGAATATTATTAATAATGCCTTTTCGACCCATTTCTTCCAAATCTTGAACTATTTCTAAAGCTCCCGAAACATCACCTTGCAACAGCAAAGATTTGAGAGTGAGCAATTCTTCCATAACTAATCCTTAAAGTCTTTTCTATCTGTGTTCATCTGTGTCCATCTGTGGATATCTGTGGTAAAAAAATCCTAGAATTGGAAATTTTGCAAGAAGTCTAGTATTAATACACCCCACCAAAGAACTCTGCTAACATCTGCGTTCATCTGCGTTTATCTGCATTCATCTGCGTTGAAAATTACTAAATCTCCTTTTTTTTACCACAGATATCCACAGATAAACACAGATGAACACAGATAATGTTACTGAAGTTGCTGCATTTTTTCGCGCAAAATTTCCGCTTGTTTCTCCGCTTCCGCTAAAGCATCCTTATCAGCTTGGACAACTTCAGGAGAAGCATTCGCCACAAAAGCTTGATTATTCAACCGCGCCGAAAGTGATTGAATATTCTTATCAATTTTGCTCAACTTCTTCTCTAACTTGCTGCGTAAAGCTGCAATATCTACCACACCAGTTAAAGGAACAATTACTTGGATAGTACCAACAACACCAGTGGTTGATTGTCCAACTTCCTCATTTAAACTAGGAGTAACAGAGAGTTTTTCCACCTTCGCCAAATCTTGAATATAAGTCTCACCTGATGTTAGAATTTGGCGTTCTTTTTCACTTTCGCTTTGCAAAATTGCCGTTACTTTAGTTGATGGTTTAATATCAGCATCAGCACGTAAATTGCGAATTGTGCGAATCGTGTTAATCAGCAAATCAAAATCTTGTTCCAATTCAGAATTAATCAAAGTTTCATCTGCTTTCGGGAACGCTTGTAACGCCAAAGATGATGATTCTTCAGATTGAGTAAGACTGTGCCAAATTTCCTCAGTAATGTGAGGCATAAAGGGGTGAATTAACTTTAAAGTCCCTTCTAACACAATAGCAAGAGTTTGTTGAGCAACCTTTTTAGAAGACGCATCAGCGTCTTTTTGCAGACGAGATTTGACTAATTCAATGTACCAATCACAGAACTCACCCCAGAAGAAATCATAGAGTGTTTTCGCCGCTTCACCTAAACCGTAATTGTTTATATTTTCAGTAGTTTGCTGCACAACCTGATTGTATCGGGAGAGAATCCAACTGTCAGATAATTCTAAACTTTCTGTTGCTGAATTACCTAATTGTTGAGGTGTTTGTTCCTCCAAATTCATCATCACAAATCGGGAGGCATTCCACAATTTGTTAGTGAAATTTCGGGAAGCTTCTACTGCGGAAGACTCACCTTTTTTGCGATTGTAATCTAAGCGAATATCTTGACCTGCGCCAGCGACTTGCCGCACCAAAGTATAGCGTACTGCATCAGTACCATACTTATCAATCAAATCCAAAGGATCGATCCCATTTCCCTTAGTCTTAGACATTTTTTCGCCATTTTCATCTAAGACTAAACCGTGAATATAGACATCACGGAAAGGCATTTTCCCAGTGAAATAAGCTGCCATCAAAGTCATTCTGGCAACCCAGAAAAAGATGATATCAAAACCTGTAACCAGCGTAGCTG
>JBAVZX010000375.1:0-5560 GCA_049589015.1 Phormidium sp.
GGTTAGGGGGGATCAAGCCTCTGTAGCAAACATTTACCTCATCGATCTTATCTCGGTGAAAAACCTTTTCCTCGCGAAACTTTTGACCAAATAAATATTTCGCCGTTGCTACCTCCTGCGGCTAATTTGTTACCTTGGGGTTGCCAAGCAAGACAGGAAAAACCTTCGGTTGCGCCATCGAGAATTTGCACAATTTCTTCCGAGTTTTGCCAAATTCCTATTAACCCGTCTTCTGCTGCGGAGGCGAGGAAAAATGTTTGGGGTTGAAATGCGATCGCCTGTACAATTCCATCATGACTATCTAACAATTTACCTTGCCAACCAATTGATTCGTCAGCAGCTTTTTCCCAAACTACAACACTTTGGGCACTCGCAACTGCTAAAAGTGGCGCACCAATTGATGTTAACAAATCTGACCAACTTAAGGCGCGAATTTTCCCCGGAAAACCTCGCATTAACCAAGGTTCAGGAATATCCCATTGCCAAACTGCTAAAGTGTTATCTAAATTTGCAGAAGCAATAAAATTGCTGTCTCCTGACCATGCTAGATTTAAACTGGCAACCGGAATTTCTAAGTTTATTGGATCGTCATCCCAATTTTTAGTATCCCATATTTTTACGCCTAAATGTCCGCTAATTGCCAAGTTTTCCCCGTTCGGTCGCCAAGCTATACTTAATACTGAAGATGATTCAAAATTCAGGGTTACTTCTACTTCTTGGCTGTCAGCATTCCAAATTTGTACATATTTTCCCATGCTAAATGCTAGCTGGTTAGTGTGGGGATGCCATGCTAGTTTATCAACCCAATTCGGGGCGTTTTCTAAAGTGCTAATTAGTTGGGTTTCTTCTGGTTGTAACCGCCAAATTTTTACCTCTCCGTTTTGTCCTCCTGCTGCTAAGTATTTTCCATCAACAGAAAAGCCAAGACAATCTACAGATTGGTCGTTTGCTGTTTGGAGATAGATCAGATTTTCTCCATCTTTTAATAAGATAATTTCTCCGGCGGCGGAACTGGCGGCGAGAGTTTTTCCATCATTTGACCAAGCTACAACGGTGACATAATCTGATAATGTACTTTGCCAAGTTTGGTCGAGGATTTTGTTAGCTGCTAAACTAAACACTGGCGAAAGTCCTCTTTTAATTGTGCTTCATCTAAGTTGCGTCCGATAAAAACTAATTCGTTTTTTCGGGTTTCGTTGGGTTTCCATTTGCGATCGGGTTTTCCTTCAAATATCATGTGTACGCCTTGAAATACAAAGCGTTGATCTTCTCCGGCTAGGTTTAATATGCCTTTCATCCGAAAGATATCTGTTCCTTGAGTTCGCAATAAGTTAGATATCCAATCGTTAAGTTTTTCTTCGTCTAATTCGCCTGATTCTACTATTGCTACTGAAGCTACTGTTTCATCATGTTCATGGGCGTTTTCGTTGAGAAATTGCGGATCGATTTCTAAAGCGCGATTCAAATCAAAAGCGTTTACTCCTAACAAAGCTTCCATTTCTAATTCGGAGTTTTGAGTGCGATAAATTTTCGCCATTACGTTCATCGCCCGGATTCGCTTTTCTAGTTCTTCTAGTTGTTCGGGTGTTACTAAATCAATTTTGTTTAATAATATGACATCGGCAAAGGCGATTTGTTCTTGGGCTTCGTCGGTTTCCCAATGTTGCCAAATATGTTTCGCATCGACTACGGTTACTACTGCATCTAAGGAGATTTTATCCCTCATGTCTTCATCGACAAAGAAGGTTTGAATTACTGGGGCGGGATCTGCTAATCCGGTGGTTTCAATTACTAGGTGATCGAATTTGTTTCGGCGTTTCATTAGGTTGCCAATGATCCGAATTAAGTCGCCTCGAACTGTACAACAAATGCAGCCGTTGTTCATTTCAAATATTTCTTCGTCTGCGTCGATTATTAGTTGGTTGTCTATGCCAACTTCGCCAAATTCGTTGACGATTACGGCTACTTTTTTGCCGTGTTCGTGGGTTAAAATTCGGTTGAGTAAGGTGGTTTTTCCTGCACCTAAGTAGCCTGTTAGTACGGTGACGGGAACGAAGTTTTCTGTTGTGTTTGTCACGGTTATTGCCTCTTTATTGATATTTAGTTGGCTTCGTAATTTCTTTTTTTTTGAACCGCGAAGACGCGAAGGACACGAAGGAAGAAGAAGAAGAAGAAGAGGATTTTATAGCAGTCCTAATTATTTGTGATTTTTCCTTTTTTTGAACCGCAGAGACGCAGAGGACACAGAGGGGGAGTTAAGGAGGGGTTATTTCACATTTTAGTTAAGGCTGCTATGGTTTAGGAACTAGAGAATATTATAATCATTCTCATTCTACTTTATCTTGTTGTTGCGGAATGTTTAGTTTTGTAAAAATGGTAGGATTTCGGCGGCGATTTGTTGGGGGAATTCTTCGTGCATTCCTAGAGAACCTTGGAGGCGGCGGGTTTGAATGTTGGGTAGTTGGGCTAGGTTTTCCATTTCTTGTTTTGATTTGGGGGGACATTGTTCGCCAATTACTATCATTATTGGCAGGGAAATTGCGTTAAATAAATTGAGGAATTCGCTGTTTGTTTGGATGGGATCTAATGCGCCTGTGACGAAGGCGACGGGGGCAAATTTTGCACCTGGTTTTTGGGTGATTTGCCATTTGCGATCGATAAAATCAGAGGTAAGTATTTTTGGATCGGTGAATACGTGGCTTTGATACATATAATTTAGGAAGGGTGGCGCAGTGTTTAGGCTGTAGAGAATGTCGCCTAAAATTGGCGATCGCACTGTCTCCCGAATTATACTAAACCAATCTTCCTGTTTTCCTGCCATTGTGGGCAATGGGCCTCGCCAAGTCGGGGCGGTTAAAACAATGTGGGAAAATAGTTCTGGCTGTTGGTTGGCTAACCCCATGACGTAACCTGCGCTATGTCCGGCTGCAACGACGGCTACGGGGGTTTTAAACACTGTTTTGACGAAATCTGCCAAAAATTGCTGGAATATGGCTGGTTTGTAGTCTAGGGGTGGGCGATCGGATTCGCCAAAACCGGGCCAATCTAATGTTACTGTTTGAAAATGGGGCGCTAGTAAGTTGGCTATTCCTGCCATTTCGGAACGGCTGGAAACTGTGCTAAAAGCGGGTAAGAGTAAGACTGGTGTTCCTTCGCCTGCGGTTTCGTAAACTACCCATAATTGTTGACCTTGCCAGTTCCAAGCGTATTTTTGCAAGAGGCTGTCGGTGTTTGTGGGGTAAGTTGCTTGAGTTTCGGTGTTCATGGCTAGAAGGGAAAAAGGTTTTCATTTGCGTCCGTTCTAGCCTTTAATGTATTTCAGCTTGGCTGACCTCGCAACTGCCGCAGGGAACGAACACAGGCGGGACAGTCGCATCCAAACAAAGCTATAGCAGAATCACTTTCTTCATCTGTAAAATCTAGCATGGGTGTGTTGTCGTCACCGGGCTGCGCGTTGGTTTGTGCCTCTGTGACGCTTGGTTGGGGCACCCTTTTGACACAAACTAGTTGATTTGTGTGTACAGAACGCACGCATACGGAATCATTTGATGATTGGGTAGTTTGAGTGGCTATTTCTGCGGCTTGTGCAGGATTAATCGTCACAAACAATGACAATATAGACCCTAAAAGTGTCGGTCTAGTCAATAAAACCAGGAAAATTCTACTCATCGGCTTCCATCACAGATATCTATTTCTTTGCATAGATTATCCGGTATAATACCCCAAAAAGAAACTAAAAACCAAAAATATCCCAAATTGCTCTCGGAATTTGGGTTATAACCTTCTCCTTCTCTTCACTCTGCGTCCTCTGCGTCTCTGCGGTTCCTAAAAAACTTTAACGAGTTAAGCAGTTATTAAGTTGCTGATTAATTTCCAGCGCATTTAAAGAACGTCCAATAAACACTATTTGATTGCTGGGTTTTCCTTGCCAATCTTCATCTTTTAAGTCGTAACGTTTACCGCTAAGTTGAAAAATGTGCCTTCTGGGACTTTCTTTAAACCAAAGAATTCCTTTAGCCCGAAACACACATACTGGCAATTTATCTTGTAAGAATACCTGAAATTTTTTCACGGCGAAAGGGCGATCGCTACGAAAAGAAAGGGAAACAAATCCGTCATTAGCGATATGATTGGCATTATTCGGAATATTGGCTAAATCGAGATTTTGGTAAAATTCAGTTTGGGAGAGTTGGACATCTAAAATTAAGGGTAGGGGAACTTGGGCGTATTGCGATCGTAAAATTCGCGCCCCACCTTTAATCGTATCAATGTATCTTTCTAATTCTGCAACTTTTTCTTCTGGTACTAAATCGGTTTTGTTCAGAATAATAATATCACCGTAAGCCACCTGATTAAGTGCGATCTGACCATCCAAAACATCTGGGGTAAAATACTCAGCATCCACCACAGTTAAAACCGAATCCAAAGAAATAAATTCTCTTAATTCTGTGCCAATTAAAGTGAGGATAATCGGCAAAGGATCTGCTAAACCTGTAGTTTCAATTACCAGATAATCAATCCGGTCTTGTCGTTCTAAAATTTTATAAACTGCATCGACTAAACCTGCATTCATTGTACAACAAATGCAGCCATTACTCAACTCTACCATGTCTTCTTCTAAGGAAACAAGTAGCTGGCTGTCGATGTTAATATCGCCAAATTCATTAACTAAAACCGCAACTTTCAAATTCTCCTGATTTTTGAGAATTTGATTTAGCAAGGTAGTTTTGCCGCTACCCAAAAAACCTGTAATTATGGTGACAGGCATTCCCCGCTTAGGAATTTCCGCCAGAAAATTTTGCTCTTTTACTATTAATTGTTTCATGATTCAGAAGTGATATATTGATAGCAAAGCGCCTGTTTTTGGATGGTTTGAAAAATGTTGTAAAACCCATTGGTGCGAGAAGGAGTTAAACTGACATTCAAACCCGTATCTTTGATGAAATCTGGAGAAATTTCTAAAATTTCTGTAGGTGTTAGTCCATTCAATCCGGTAATTAATAAACCTACCAAACCTTTAACTAACTGAGAATCTGCATCTCCTTGAAAATAAACTTTCCCGCCTTGCATCTCAGAGGTAATATAAACCTGAGAAACACAGCCAGGAACTTTGTTTTCAACAAGTTTGGCGGCGGCGGGAAATTCTGGCAACTTTTTGGCATACCAGAGGAGTTGTTCGTAGCGCAATTTTGCATCAGTTTGACGGGCAAAACGTTGCACTATTTTGGCTAAAGAATCTGGTAAGTTTGGCATTTATCCTAACCTAAAATCATGGCTACTTCTTTGGCAAAATAAGTTAAAATTAAGTCAGCGCCAGCACGTTTAATACTCAACAAAGTTTCTAGCATTACTTGTTTTTCATCAATCCAACCTTGTTGGGCGGCGGCTTTAATCATGGCATATTCACCACTAACATTATAAGCGGCAACTGGCAAATTTGTTTCGCTGCAAATTTGCTGAATAATATCCAGATAAGCTAAGGCAGGTTTTACCATGACAATATCTGCACCTTCGGCAATATCTAAGAATGTTTCTTTGATTGCTTCTCTGGCGTTTCCTG
>JBAVZX010000376.1:0-1837 GCA_049589015.1 Phormidium sp.
GACGAAAAGGGGCATTTTTTCTAATGGGGCATCTGCTAAAATATGGGTTGAACCTTGATACTTTTCACCTGTCCACCAATCATACCAAATACCTGCGGGTAAGTAGACCGATCGACATTCCACCCCCGGACGATAAATTGGTGCAGCTAAGATGTTAGAACCGAGTAATACTTGATCGTAAAGATGATAAGTTTTCTGGTCATTTGGATAATGATAAAGTAGCGGTCTTAAAATTGGTGCGCCTGTGGTTGCTGCTTCCCAAAAAAGGGTGTAAATGTAAGGGATTAGCTGATAGCGTAACTCGATATATTCTCGACAAATCTTTTCTACTCTTTCCCCAAAAACCCAAGGTTCATGTCTTGCTGTACTTAATGCTGAATGTCCGCGCATTAATGGGTAAAGCATTCCTACTTGCATCCAACGGGCGAACATTTCCGCCGTTGCATTGCCAGCAAAACCGCCAATATCACAACCAACAAAGGCGACTCCTGATAATCCCATGTTACAAAGCATTGGCAGGGACATTTCTAAATGTTCCCACAAAGATTGATTATCGCCCATCCAAACTGATGACCATTTTTGGATGCCAGCAAAACCCGATCGCGTCAACACAAAAGAACGTTTTTCCCGATGTTTTTTCAACCCTTGAAAACAAGCTTTTGCCATCGATAAACCATATAAATTATGTGCTTCGGCGTGGGTTGTGCGTTCATCTTTTGGGCCTTGGGGTGCATCTAAAGGAAACCAAATTTTATTACCTGGATCTCCGAAAGGGCGATCGTCTAAAGCAGGTTCATTCATATCATTCCAAATTCCCGCTACCCCCATATCTGTAAGAGATTTTTGTAAGTCTCCCCACCAGTTTTGCACATCAGGATTAAGAAAATCAGGGAATACTGCTTTATCGGGCCAAACATAACCATGAAACAATTTTCCATCAGCTTTTCTGACAAAGCAATCTTGTTCGATTCCTCGATCGAAAACATGATAATCTGCTTCTGGTTCGTACTTGACTCCCGGATCGATAATGGTGACTGTTTTAAATCCATTATTTGCTAAATTTTGAATTAATTTTTCTGGTTCCGGGAAACGTTTCGGACTCCAAGTAAACACCCGATAACCCTGCATATAATCAATGTCTAAATGAATTACATCGCAGGGAATTTTGCGCGATCGAAATTCCTCCGCTAATTCCCTAACTACTTCTTCTGATTCATAACTCCACCGACATTGATGATATCCCAAAGACCATTTTGGCGGCATGGGCATTCTTCCGGTTAACTCGGTATAAGTGCGGAGAATTTCGGGAATTTCCGGGCCATAAATAATGTAATAATCTAACTCTGGGGCGTGAGAGCCCATTTGCAAAATACCCGGTTGTTGGGCACCAATATTAAATAGACTCCAAAAAGTCGTGTTAAAGAAAATTCCATAAGCAAACCCTGTTTCCTGTTCATCGGGGCGCAAGGAAATAAAAAAGGGAATTGCTTGATACATTTCATCGGTAAGAATGCCGTAATCTAAAGCATCAACCGTCCAATTAGTTTTTATTTCACTGTTTTTATTGAGTAAACCTGTGCGTTCTCCAAAACCATAAAAGTTTTCGTTAGGTTCGATTTTTTTCCAAGCTGCAACGCTACCCATGCGCCAACCCATATTTAAATGTGCATCATGGGCGAAGGGACGGTTATATTTATCAAAACAAGCGATCGCACAAGGTTGGCGTTGAATGTAAACTCGAATTTGTTCGGTTTCAATTTCGATTTTTTCTGCTGTTTCGCGGATTTCAAATTTTACCTGTAACCATTTTGGATCGTCCTTAGTAATGGCCCAAGAA
>JBAVZX010000377.1:0-9292 GCA_049589015.1 Phormidium sp.
ACTCCTTCGTTTTTAACTTCCAAAAACCCGCCCAAACTCTCTCCCGGTTAATGCGCTACGAGTATTACGGCTATCCCCCCGACTTCCTCTTCCGCTATCAACGCAACGTGGAAGCAACTACCGCAGCTGATGTCCAGCGTGTCGCTCGTCAATACCTCCAACCAGAAAAGTTAGCCACTTTAGTAGTTGGAAATCCTACTGCAATTCAACCTCCACTAACTACATTAACCGCAGAAGTTACTAACGTGGATATTACAATTCCACCACCTACAACTGCTGCATCACAACCATAAATCTCTGTCTGAATATCAACAATTAAGGGAGAGGTTTATTTCAATCCTCTCCCTTAAATTTAGTTGCGGGTGCGGAATGTGAATTCAAAGATTTAAGCAATTCAAATCCTAAGAGAGGGTAAAGCTTCTTTATATGAAACCAGCCCTGAAATAGCATACATTGCTTGTTCAGCAAACCGATGATTGCGTTTCATTAAAGAAATCAGTAATTTGTTGACAAAGAAGAACTTCCTCAAAGACTTCAGGGACAAGCCAGTACGCAAATCGTCCTCGAAATGCGTTTGGTAAAGCCGTTGCCAGTTCTCAGCCGCTGCTTCTGGAGTAACACTCATATTGATAGCTTGGGCAACTTGTAATCCACTGAGCAGAGCATTGGCAATTCCTTCCCCAGTCAAGGGGTCGGTTAAATTGGCAGCGTCTCCAATTTTTAAGATTTTTCCATTGCTCACTTTATTTCTCGCTTTAGCTGTTGCTAGTGGGTAAGCTCTTGGCTTTTGCTGACTCACGATGTTGCTCTTGAGCATCTTCGCAATCTCGTTGTCTTGAACAAATTGGTCGAACAGATGAATGATATTTGTGTTTAGTTTCTGGTACTCATCTAGCCAAACTCCTACTCCAACATTAAGTTTGACAACTTCCGCTTTGACAGCTACCGGAAAAATCCAACCGTATCCGTGTACTCCCAGCTTTTTGTCAAAGTAAATGTGGGCTTTTGAGCAATAGGGTTCTGGGAAAGCCTCCAACTTGACAGTCCAATAGGCACGAATTGCGATCGCATTTGCTTCACCAGCATAGACCCCACGAGCATCAATAATATGATCAAAATCGTTGTAGAGATCCTGATGGTAACGCTCAATGTCAGTAATCGCTTGTGTCCGAGGAACACAGCCAGCGTTGACTGCTTGTTGATACAGAAGGTAGTCAAACTCAAACCGGGGAATGCAATACCCTTCAATTTCGGTAGTTTGCATATGCGAATCACCATTTGAGATCCCAAGCAACAATCCCCGAATCGGAGCGTATTCGGACATTAGCCGCTTAATGTCCTGTGGGTAAATTCCTAATGAGAACAGTGCTTGAACTGACTCGAAACTAATGCCGTCCCCACAGATTTTGTCTCTAGGAAAGGATGCTTTATCAATCAGGGTGACTTGATGCCCGCTTTTAGCTAGGTGGTAGCCCGCTGAACACCCTGCTGGGCCTGCTCCAAGTACAACAATTTTGGACATGATAATTATTCATCCACTGAGATAGAGTTACTAACCTTTCAAACTTGACTTAAGTTGTTGGCAATAAAACTTCACTGATGCGCTCTTTTTGCCAACCCTTGTGGGAGGATGGTCGGGAGCGTAACAGTGCCATTATCCAGCCGTTAATTAAAAAGAAAACTGAGGAAAGTCCACTGAGCCGGATCAATTGTTTCGCACAGCTTTGAATTTCTTTTTGTTGGCTCACCTTTTTATCCGCCAGATAAATTCCGATTAATCCGTGATTAATCATTTGATGAAATTTATGGTTAGGCAACCAAACTACACTGCGCTGGGCTTGCTGGATAAAATGGGCAAAGTGTTGGATCATTTCCTCACTATTGTTGTAGTAAGTGCAGAAATTTAAATCTCCCTCTATGCGATCCTCTTCTTGGTCAATAAAATAATCTAGCAAGATGTGTAATCCCTGTACCCAAGGGAAATAGCTGGTTTTCACCTGTTCAGCTAAGTTTGCAGAACAATTCTCTTTGCAGGCATAGGCAACCAGACAAAAGATGCCTAATGTAGAGCCAGCACAGGCGGAGAACTCATACCAATACATCTCTGGCAGGTTCGTTTTTTGGGAAGCAAACCATGCTGTTAGCTGCGGCACTCGCTCCTCAACAGTGATATGTTTATATACTTGCAAATTACAATAATGGGTTGCTAGTTCCTTGAGGGCGGGAGCAATGTTTGCATAACCTGGGAGTTCCTCAAGTACTGATTGGCAGGTGGTAACTAATTGGTTGAGATACCCGCCGTCTTCCTGTTCGGCTCGAAAGCGATAGTAGTTTGTAGAGTCTGCGCCGGGAGTGAGAGCATGAACGATCGCTTCATGTAAAGCCCGAAAATCATTGGGATCGCATGATGTACTGCGATCGCACAAATTATCGAGGTAATCACTAATGGTTTGGTAAGCTACTATAAACTGGATAATTTTATGCCTGTGTTCCTTCACTAACAATCCGTAAATCGAGCCGCCTTCACAATGAAAGGTTTTTGTCTCAATACTCGATACAGCCTGTTGACGCAGTTCTAGATCCGGGATCTGGAGAGCTTGCGCTTTCCATTCACTTAAATTTTGCCGCACAATGGGCAGCACGTCACGATAAATTCCTAAACCTAATGACCACAAATTATTGGGAGCGCTCATCAAGCAAATCCTTTGACAAAAGTGCTAAAAATTAGGGTTCTTATTGACGCAAAATACCTATGTCATACTAAATCCGGCATAAAAACCCCCCTTATTCTTTAGTCCGCGTAGGCGGACTTTGTTTGTGTAGAGGTGATTTCAATCGCCCAATTATATAGGGGGTAGCGTTCCCCGGATTTGGTATCAAAAGATATCTCATTCAAAAACGAACTTTTAATTAAATGTATCTACAACATTAGTAATTGTTTGAAAGTATTTCATCTGCTAAATGATGGATTTTTAAATATATTTTTAGATATAAATTAAGCTGAATTTTTTATAAAAATCAACCTTTGTATAGATATTATTGTTCTTATGATTTGTTAAAGCTAACTTACTGGACTTTGGCAAAACCTTTAGAAAGGGAGTTCAATGGTTAAATAAAGGATGCGTTCAAATTGCACTATTTAATCACAGCATATAACGCCCAAATTGCCATCCCACGCAGATAGTAACTAGCGCGAAAAGTACCCGCAGCAGTAATAGCTTCCGGTGTACGAAATTGTAAACCATTTTGGTAAATCTGCTGAACAACTGCTTCGGTAATTTGCCATGCTTCCTGTTCCATTCCCATTTGCCACATAAAAGCAGATACACCAAAATTAATTCCTGTCCATATTTCTAAAGGATGAGTTGCTTTGGGGTTTTCTGGAGAACCATCAGGTTTAACACCATTAGCAGCGCCAAGGGGTAAATGAGGAAATTCCTGACTTGCTTGTAAGTTATTGAATTTGACAAAACAGGAATCATAAACTTTTTTCAGCGCACTAATAACACATTCTTCGGGTACAATATCCGGTAATCCTAATAAACTACTATAAAATTGACCACATAATTGATCGGTCATAACTACATCGGAATTACTATCAGTATCTAAGCGATAATATTCACCATTCCACAATTTTTCTTGATAAACTTTTTGAGATTGTTGATACCAACCCTGATAAATAGACCTTTGTTCCTCCCAACTCTTCTCTGTGTCCTCTGCGCCTCTGCGGTTTTGAATTAAAATATTACAAATGGCGATCGCACTTTGCAACGCCGCCAACCACAACCCACCACAATAAGCACTCACCCCTTGCAACCGCCAATCATCAAAAGTTTGATCCGGCGCACCAGAATTTTCCGGTATCCCATCCCCATCTAAATCAAAAGTTTTCAAATAAGCCAATGTACTAACAACACTGGGAAAACTTTCCTCTAAAAACTCAATATCCTTTTGATCAGTAAACACAAAATAACGATAAACTTGCAAGACAAAATCGCAAGGTAAATCCTTCCATAAATTACAATCTTGATAACTAGTGTAATTAGTTTTCTCCCAAGGATGCTCATTAGGTGCGCCTAAATCATGGGGAGTCGCATCAGCAATTTTCCGCACAGCTGACGCTTGATTATAACCAATAATTCGCTCTTTATCATCAAAAGTTGGAATTGCCCTAGTATATGCTTCTAACACTGCTTTATCTAACTTAGGCCACAGCATAACGATCGGAAAAGAACCATAAAGCCTAACATCTAAACTTTCATACCAACGATAATCAATACATTCTAAAATCCCAAATTGACCAACCGGATCGGTTTCCGAAGCAGCTGTCCAAAGAGTACCCCCGCTAGTTAAATCATACAACTCATTAAACAACGCCATTTTAAACCAACTGGGCAAATCTTCTTGTGACAAAATTGGTTCTTGCCAATCAACAATTCTCTCTTTCCAAGTGTCGTAATGCTTCAAAGCAGTGCGAATCATTGACCAAGAATTCTTGCCATTTCGCCCAAAGAAATCTGTATAACGTCGATAATAAGTTAAACTATCAGCAAATTCAGTAATCGGAAAATCCCAAGCTAAAATAAAAGGAATTTGCCGCGTTTTTCCGGGTCTAACTGTTACCCTAACTGCCATTGCTACGCCGATTTGTTCGCCAGGATCGGCGGGTGTTTCATTTTCTATATCTGACAAAGAACCATCTTGAGCAAAAGTTTGCCAAATCTCATTCCCATCGCCAGCTGGATTCCAACGGGTGTAATGGAAAATTTCTAAACTAGGATTAGCGAGAGTTGCGATCGCCCATTGTCCCTCTTCTTCTCGCACTTCCTCACCCAATCTTACCCGATCTAACAAACAACCAACCCGATATTGTTCCTCAATCCATTGATTAAAATTACCAGTACTATCCCCTATCCTTGGTTGATAATCATAAACCGGACTACCATCATCGCGCACCCGCACTTCTTTACTTTTCAAATAATTAGTAAACCAACCAACAATATTTTGCCAAGTTAGCATAATACTAATAGTAATTGGCTGATCGGTAGGATTATGAATACTCCAGTTAAAAATAGCGATCGGATAAGAACTTTCCTGATAATTCCCCGCCCAAATTGGCGAAAATTGCTCACAAATTAACTGTGATTTCAATACATTTTCATAGACAAACCAACTGCGCGGATAAAGCGCATGATATGTTCCCGAATTATTTTCTGGATACCAATTCCAAGCTGACAAACTACCATCTTCCGGCGGTTTTGTAGACAAAGCATAAGCTATTCCCGGTTCATTTCCTACTTGTTCAAACACACTAAATTGACAAGCCGGAATATTTTGAAAAGTGTGTTCTCCCGCATCCAAATGCCAAAGGTTAAAATCTCCTCGCGAAGAACGACCAATACAACCCGCACCAAAACCACCTAACGGCGCACCATGCCAAGGGCCATCATCTAAATTACTAGAATAGCGAACTTTGTAGTAATTTTCCCAACCCAAACCAATCGCACGTTGCCAAGTATCAGCGGGTATTTTCAATTCGTCGCTCATTGGTTATTAGTCATTAGTCATTGGTCATTTGTTATTAGTTATAGCATGGTTTTTAGCACAAAACCGTTGATTACTATTAATTTACTCAGACATGAGATCACCTATCATCTGCCATTAGTTTACTTGTCAATTACAATTTTTCAGAGATCATAATTCTTGACCAATGACAAATGACTAATGATCGATGACAATTTGCTCAGTAGGTCTTTGATCCGCAGGGGATTGGTTATAGTAGCGATTATAAGAATCATGCCAACGAGTAGTATAATTCTTCACTCCATTAGCAACTAAACCTAAAATTGGAGTTCCCGAAATTCGCAATGTATCTAATGCTTGCATTAACGGATAACGATCGGCTTTTCCTAGTCCGACAACTAAGATTACCCCATCAGTAGGAGTTGCCAAAATGCTCGCATCAGCGAAACCAACTAAAGGTGGAGTGTCATAAATAACTAAGTCGAAAGCTGACTGAAAATCAGTCATCAATGTCTGCATTTTTTCCGAAGATAACAGACGAGTTGGATCTGGAGGAATCTGTCCCGCCGCCATAATATACAAATTTTCTTCTTGGGGCAAATTCTGAATTACCTCATGAAAATCTAGGTCTTCGGAAGAAATTAAATTGGTTAATCCCCGCATATTAGGTAAATTCAATCTTTTGTGAATTTGGGGACGGCGCAAATCAGCATCTACTAATAATACTCGTTGTCCCATTGCTGCTGCTGCTTGAGCTAAATGTAGGGATACTACTGTTTTACCTTCTGCGGGAGTTGATGAGCTAATTACTAAACTTCGGATTGGCATATCCGTACTTAAGAGACGGATATTAGTATAAAGAGAACGGAAAGATTCAATAAATTGAGAAGCATTATATCGAGAATGGACTCTATTATTTGGAGTTGCGATCTGCTGATTAACAGGCTGTGCGAATGCCATTTCTCCCTCTGGTAATAATAAACCAGCTGCCTGAGAATTTTCCGCAGGAGCAACTTTTTTCAACATTTTACTAAAAGGAACTACCCCTAATAAAGGCATTCCAGTTTGGGTTTTCAAATCTTCCACAGAATGGAATACATTATCAAGCATTTCCGCTAACCAAGCTGCCCCAGCACCTAATAGTAATCCAGCAATTACGCCTAACATTAAATTACGATATTTGTCAGGAGCCAGCGGATAACTTTGATTAGGAGCGTCAATTAATTGCCAAGGTGTCGCCTTTTGCGCCGCTTCAATTTCCAGGTTTTCTCTAGTAGATAAAAACCTCAATAAGCTTTCCGTTGTCACCTTTAATTCTCGCTGCAAATCTGTATATTCACGAGCGCGAATTGGCATTTGTTTAAATTCTTGTACTAATAAATCTTCAGCCCGTTTTAATGCTTGATTTCGCACTTCTAAAACTTTAATTTGATTTGTCGCATCCACAAATTGCTGAGTTAGACTTAGCCGAATTGAGTTTTGATTGCTGAGTCTTTGCGTATTTATTGTATTAGAAGAAAGCGTACTACCAATAACTCTTTGGCTTTCTTGAGCAACCAAAGGTAAGATTTTTTGTCTTTGTTCCTTGAGTGCTTGAATATTAGGGCTATTTTCTGTAAATCTTACAGATTCTGTTGCCAGTTTGGTTTCTACTTCTTGCAATTCTGTAAGTAATTTTTGATATCGCGGAGCTTCGCTTAAGGCAGATGCTAAAATCGCTTCATTTGGCTGTAATCCTAATTGTCCTTGCAACACAGTATAAAGCGATCGCAACTCATTTAACTTAGTATTTGCTTCAACTTGTTGTTGCTCAATTCCCCCAATTCGACTTCCTAATTCTTGTGCCTTCTGTTCGGGATCGATAAAATTATATTCTTGGCGAAATTTCTGTAATCTGGCTTGTAGCGAATTGACGCGCTCTTGCAAATTTGGTAACTGTTGTTTGACAAAATCAATGCCTTGGCGCACATCACTTTGGCGCTGTTGCCGACTATAATCCAAGTAGCCATTAGCAACGTGCTGCAAAATTTTTTCTGCCCTTTTAGGATCGCTATCTTGATAGCGTACTTCAATAATTTTTGTTTGACCCAAACGGCTAATTGTCAAATTTTGCATCAAAGAACCATAGTTAACATCTGGATATTCAGCCTTGATTTTATTAACAATTGAATCCATGACGCTGGGACTGCGTAACACTTCCGTTTGGGTATCATAATCTAAAATAGAATAAACAATAGCGCCGAAATTTTGCGCCACCTTAGTTTCCGCAGTAATTGGTTCCACCAAAACCCGAAACATCCCTTGATACACAGGTGGCGTATTCCAAGCCCTTGTTCCCACAACTGTCGCCACAGCGATCGCTACACTAGCCACAACCAAAGCACGACGGCGTAAAATTCCAAAAATCTGCCGTAACTCTAATTTATTCGTATCTTCTTCATAGACCTGCTCTGGATAAATATATGGTAAAGAATGAGGAGTCTTACCATTAATATTGTTTGAGTATATTGGCTGAGAGTATGGCTTAATTTTCATGTATACACTGCCTCCGTCCGTAATATTATGTCAATTATCATGAGACTTTTGCTCTTTTGTCACTAGTCGGGAAGAATCCTCAACTATCGACTCTAAAAGATTGCACATTTTCAACTTAAAATTATCAATTCCTCCTACAGAGATTCAAAAATACGGATTAAGTTAAAGATTGAGAAGAAATTGCTAATCGGATCTAACCAAATTCTTAACCCATCCGTAACTTCTGCCGCAAAAGAGCGATTCACAACAATAATATCGTTATCCCGAAGAATCGGATTTGCGTCCTCATTGATCCCTCTAGAAAAATTAACGGTAACATTCCGTTTAGTCACTGTACCATTAGGATTTAAGCGGAGCAATTCTACAAAAGATTTACGGGCACGAGTTGGATTAAAACCTCCTGCGGCTAGCAAAGCTTGGTTTAAAGAAGTATTCGGTGGTACTTGTAAAATACCCGGTCTGGTAACTTCACCCACCACATTCACCCTGATGTTAGCTGGAGAAAGACTGGAAGAAGCAATTTGCGGCGCTTCCGATGGATTAACATCTTGAGCAGTAGGGACAAAAATTGTATCTCCTTGCTGCAAAATTAAATCTTGATTGCGATCGCCCGACTGCAACAATTGCCAAAAATTAGATACTAAAATTTGTTGAGTGCCCAACCGAGTATTCCGGCGAATTTCAATCCGGCGAATATCCGCCAACTGCGTAATTCCTCCCGCCTGTTGAATTGCTTGGGACAATGTAGGTAATCCCGCAAAAGAAGGTAACGCCCCCTGAACGCCTGGGGCAGGTCTAAATGGTTGAATCGTATAAGTACCCGGACGTAATACCTCGCCCACCACAGCTACGTTTAAAGGTTGGGAAGGATCAGCAGCAATGCTAGAAGAAACAATCTCTAAAGATTCGGTTACTGGTAGAGGTGTAGTTGCAGTAGGAACTACTATCGAATCTCCCTCTTGCAAAAAGATATCTTGACGGCGATCGCCACCCTGCAACAACCGTTGTAAATTTATCGTAGTCGTCTGGATACTGCCATTACGAGTAATCCGGCGCAACTGCACCTGCGTAATATCAGCAGTTTGGTTAATTCCGCCCGCTGCTTGTAGTGCCCGTGACAAAGTAGGTGGCGAACCTGTTTGTGTTGGTTGTACACTATAAGGGCCAGGACGAGTCACTTCCCCGACAACTACCACATTGATTGGCTGATTTTGTAATGGTGCAAGAGTACTAT
>JBAVZX010000378.1:0-7510 GCA_049589015.1 Phormidium sp.
TTGCGGACAAATTGAGATGTTCTGATCGCCTCATCTATGGCAGTGTATTGAGTTGTTTTTCCTTTAGCTTTGAACTCTAGAACAATCATTTGCGTGGAAAAACCCTACGCAATTATCTTAACATAAATAAAAGCCGTCCTGCAAGGACGGGGCTTTAGACCCATTTTTTTGGTAAGGTGGATTAGACTGGATAAATTAATCGAAGGAAACAAGTTTAACCTCTGACTAACTCTACAAAAGCTAATTTCTCCCCTAAAATTAGTTTATGAAAATAGCTGATTTGGTAAAACAAGCGGAAGCATACTTCGCTGAAGACAAATACGATGAGGCGATCGCTCTCTATGAACAATCTATTGAAGCTGCGCCTAATGTAAATTCTAATTATTGGAAATTAGGATTGGCTCTAGTTTTAGCAGGACGAGAAGAAGAAGCACAAGCTTGCTGGTTTTCTGCACTTTTTGCCGGAGATGCCGAAGAAATTGAACAGGCAACGCAGGAATTAATTATTTTTTTAGAGATAGAATCAATCAAACTATTAGAGATAGGAAAGTATGCTCAAGCAGAAAAAATTTATTTACAGATATTAGAACAAGATCCGACAAGCGCTATTGCTTATAAGAATTTAGGAAATGCTCTATATAACCAAGGAAAATTAGAACCAGCGATAACTTTCTACCAACAAGGTCTTGAATTAGAGCCAAACGATGCTATCACCTATTATAATTTAGGTAATGCGTTTCATCAATTGGATAGTTTGTCAGAGGCGATCGCTTGTTATGAAAAATCCCTTGCTCTTGAGCCAAATTCTGCTATTGTTCTGAATAATTTGGGCAATGCCTTGCAAAGACAGGGAAAATTTGAACAAGCGATCGCACAATACCAAAAATCGATTCAGTTAGATTCTAACAATGCTTTAACCCATAATAATTTGGGGAGCATTTTTAACGTGCAAGGCAAACTAGAAGAAGCATTTGCTTGTTTTCAGAAAGGTTTAGATTTAGAACCAAATAATGTAGAAGCTTACAACAATCTAGCTGGATTTTATCAAGAAAAAAGGCAATACGAAAAAGCATTAGAATGGTGCGAACGAGCTATAGAAATCGAGCCAAATTATCCAGATGCTCATTGGACTCGTGCTTTGATACTGCTTAGATCGGGGGATTACAAGCGCGGATTTATTGAATACGAATGGCGTTGGAAACTAAAGGAAAAAAAACCGCGTATTTTGCCTAAACCTATTTGGGATGGTTCAAATATTGCAGGCAAAACTATTCTACTGCAAGCTGAACAAGGTATGGGAGATATGATTCAATTTATCCGCTACCTGCCAGAATTGCTAAAACTAGGATGTGAGGTGATTTTTGAATGCCACCCGCCACTGGTAAGCTTAATGAAAAATATTGCAGGTGTGAAAAAAGTAGTAGCTATAGGCGATATTTTACCTGAATTTGATGTTTATATTCCTCTCCTAAGTTTGCCTCTTATTTTGGGGACAACAATCGAAACAATACCAGCTAAAATTCCCTATTTAAAACCTTTAGAATCGGTTCGGGTAAAATTGGAAACACCTGTGGGTAATAGCTGTAAAGTTGGCTTAGTATGGGCAGGTAATCCCAAAAATTCAAACGATCGCAAAAGGTCTTCCTCTCTCAAATACTTTCTGCCCATTCTTAATATTCCAAATATGGCTTTCTATAGCTTACAAAAAGAGCCAAAATCAGCGGAAATAAAAGAACTTTCTCCCCTAGTAAATCTAGTAGATTTAAGCAGTACAATTAATGATTTTGCTGATACCGCAGCGGTGATATCTCAACTGGATTTAATAATAACTGTAGATACCGCTGTCGCCCATTTAGCTGGGGCATTGGGTAAGCCAGTATGGGTGCTTTTATGTTACAATGCTGACTGGCGATGGATGAGCGAACGAGAGGATAGTCCTTGGTATCCAACAGTGCGTTTATTCCGCCAAAATCGCCGGGGAGATTGGCAAGAAGTTATGGAAAGAGTAAGTGAAGCTCTCCAAGAATTATTAAAGGAAAAAGAACCCCAAAGATGATTATGTTTGAACGTCCTTTTTCACAACTTGTAGTACCATTTCTATCTGTTCGATTAAGTTATTATAAAAAACACTTTCAGAAAGGAGTAAAGCTACATCCACTTCTGATTCTGGATGGAGAGTGAACCAATGAGAACTGGGTGTATAATAAGTTTCAATTAACTCAAAATCAACATCTAAATACAATCCTAGAGGAGAATTTGCGGCTTTTTTTTCTATCCATTCTCTATTTAATGTTTGAGAAAAAAGTGATAAACCCATAGGAGTTACCACGCGAACATGAGTGGGGTCGTCAAAAAAGAAATCGTGACGGTAATGGGGAACAATAATCCGAATCTTTGCGTTCGGTTGGCAAATTCGGTACATTTCTTTAATAATATTCAAGTAGATATTTGGATCTTTTCCTAAATGTTCCAGAACGTGGATCAACAAAATTTCACTAACAGAGTTATTTGACCAAGGCCAAGGAAAAGTTTCCAAGTCATGTTTGACATCAGGAGTGCCAAATTTATCAACATTAATGTATCCGTCGAAATGTCTTTCACCACAACCTAGATTGAGTTTTAAGCCAGTCATACCTCTGATGTCCTTTAGAAATAAATTATTCAAGCCAGTGGGCAAAAAAGAAGAAAATTTTGTCAACGTTTAGATTAAAATGATTTTATTGTTTAAATCATAGCTGTAATTTTATATAGATGACCTCCAGTAAAATCCAGTTTCTCCGATTTCTCCGATTTTCCCAACGTCCTAGTCTTTCAATGCAACTAACGGCGATCGGGTTTATCATTACTCTATTGTTCATCTTAGTTGCTATTTTAGCTCCAACATTGCAATCTTGGGGATGGTTACAAGATCCCACTCAATCATTACAAAATCCAATTAATGAACCCCCCTCGTGGCAACATTGGTTTGGGACTACTAACCAAGGTTACGATGTTTTTGCCCGAACTTTATTTGGTACGCAAGCAGCATTACAAGTAGTAATTCTCGCCACAATATTAAGTTTGGTGGTGGGTGTACCTTTAGGTTTAGTTAGTGGATATTTAGGTGGGAGATTAGATAAAATATTGCTATTTTTTATGGATAGCATTTATACTTTACCAGGTTTACTGCTGTCAGTAACTTTAGCTTTTGTGGTGGGTAAAGGAGTTGTGAATGCTGCGATCGCACTTAGTATATCCTACATTCCTCAATATTACCGAGTAGTCAGAAACCACACAGTTAGCGTCAAAAACGAACTATTTATTGAAGCGGCGCAAGCAATGGGTGCAGACACTTGGACAGTGCTTTCTCGCTACTTATTTTTAAATGTAATTCAAAATGTTCCCGTGTTATTTACTCTCAATGCTGCCGATGCTATTCTCATACTTGGAGGTTTGGGATTTTTAGGATTAGGACTTCCCGACGAAGTACCAGAATGGGGACATGATTTAAAATTAGCTTTGGAAGCATTACCCACAGGTATTTGGTGGACAGCACTTTTTCCAGGTTTAGCCTTAACCTCATTAGTAGTAGGATTATCCTTATTAGGTGAAGGATTGAGCGAATTTTTTAATCCTAAATCTCGAAGACAAGGGTAAAAAAAAACAAATTGAAAATCTAAAATTGCAAGATGCAAACAGCAGTAATTGGCATAGACTTAGGAGGAACCGCCATTAAATTAGGTCGGTTTTCCGAAGATGGTAAATGTGAGGAATCTTTAACTGTATCGACACCGCAACCTGCCACACCAGAAGCAGTAATTCAAGCATTGGTAGCAGCAATAAAGCCTTTGAGAACTGCGGGAGTAAAAGCGATCGGTGTCGGTACTCCAGGGCCAGCTGATGCAGCCGGAAAAATTGCTAAAATTGCGATTAACTTAGTAGGATGGAACGATATCCCATTAGCTGAATTATTGGAAAAAGAAACAGGTTTACCAACTATTATTGCTAATGATGCTAATTGTGCTGCATTGGGGGAAGCTTGGTTAGGTGCAGGACGAAATTTTCGCAATTTAATATTATTAACTTTGGGTACGGGAGTTGGTGGCGCAATTATTTTAGATGGCAAATTATTGACAGGACCTCAAGGCGCAGCGGGAGAATTAGGGTTAATTAGTTTAAATCCCGACGGGCCAAAATGTAATAGTGGAAATAATGGTTCTTTGGAACAATATGTGTCAGTGCAAGCAATTCGCCGTCTCACAGGTTTGGAACCTTTGGAGTTAGGGGAATTAGCCGAAAAAGGCGATCGCAAAGCTTTAGAATTTTGGCAAAGTTACGGAAAAAATTTAGGTGTGGGTTTAGCAAGTTTAATTTATATTCTCACACCAGAAGCAATTGTTATTGGTGGAGGAGTTAGCGCCAGTGCTAAGTTTTTCTTCCCCGCAGTTTTGGCGGAAATTGAACAACGAGTTTTACCTATTTCTCGCGCAGGTTTACAATTATTAGTAGCAGAATTAGGCAACCAAGCGGGAATGGTAGGTGCCGCAAAGTTAGCATGGCAAATGCTCAATGGTAAAGGTTAGTTGTGAGGACTTCAGTCCTCCTTGGTCAGCGAAAAGGACTAAAGTCCTGACAACAAACATTTCCTTGATTAAGGTAAAGATATTCCGATTGATTGCCTAATATAATTTAGGATTGTGTTGTATACTTCCGGGTTATTATCGGGATGAATCACTATTGCTAAAGCTCCTTCTGGAAACCAAAAACTGATTCTGCCATTTGTTTCATAGGAAAAAGCCCCAATCTTTTTTAGATTAACTAAAAACTGCTTATTTTCGTAGTCAAATTTTATCCAGTGCGCCTCAAAAGCAAGTCCGGTGACGTACTCGATATAACTGAGCAAGGTATTATGCACTTCTGGGTGCGCCTGGGGGCTGATGACAATGGGATAGGAACTGTCTGGTAGCCAAAAGGTGATCCTCGCGTTTGGTTCATAAGCAAAGCCAGTAACGCGGTCTAGGTCTACTATATATTCTTTCCTGTCGTAACTAAATTTAATCCAATATGCCACAGAGATTCATCCTCGCGATCGCTATTTCCTCTATTCACTTACTTTTCCATAAAGCCGTATAAAATTTTTGCCTGAGTATAAAGGAAGAAAGCTAGTTTATATTTTTGATTGTTGACTGGCACCACTGATAAATTAGGGGGAAAAGGTCAAAATTGTTTTCTCTTTTTCCTTTCCCCTGTTCCCAATATTTCTTTCTGCCTTTCTTGGATGAAAATATTCATTTTCATTTAGAATTTTTCAGTATTTTATTTCTGTTGTAGTATTCAGAATTGGGTCTCTATCAGCATCAGCAATTATCAGTTGTTCGGAAGTAGTTACTCCGGGTGAAATAGCGAGTTTTTGGCTTGGTTTAGGAATTACACTTTCTCCAGATTTTGCGTTGTTAAAAGCTGCTTGAATTAAGCCTTTGAATAATGGGTGAGGTGTGCTGGGACGAGATTGGAATTCTGGGTGGAATTGGGTAGCAATAAAGAAGGGGTGACTGGGAAGTTCGATAATTTCTACTAAGCGTCCATCAGGTGAAGTACCGCTAATAGTGTAGCCATTTTCTAAAAACAGGTTGCGATAGGCATTGTTGAATTCGTACCTGTGACGATGGCGTTCATAAATTACTTCTTTTTCATAGAGATGTTTCGCTAAAGTATTAGGTGCTAATCGACAAGGATAAAGTCCTAATCTCATGGTACCGCCTAAGTCTACTACATCATGTTGTTCGGGTAAAAGGTTAATAACTGGATTAGGTGTATTTGGATCAAATTCGGCACTATTGGCATCTTTTAATCCGGCGACATTTCGTGCCCATTCGATGACAGAACATTGCATTCCTAAGCATAAACCTAAGAAGGGAATTTGATGATTTCGGGCGTATTCTACTGCGGCAATTTTACCATCTACGCCACGACTTCCAAAGCCTCCAGGGACAACTACGCCATCTACATTTTGCAGATATTTTTCGCCACCTTCGACTTCAATATCTTCTGAGTTTACCCATGTTAACTTTAGGTCAAGAGAAAGTTCGATCGCCGCATGACGCAATGCTTCTACCATTGATAAGTAAGCATCACTTAATTGGATGTATTTACCAACAATGGCAATTTCAATGCTATTTTTCGGACTGTAAAGGCGATCGACTAAAGTTTGCCAATTACTTAAATCTGGTTTCCGCTGTTCTAATTGCAATAATTCTATTGCTTGTTGGGCTAATCCTTCCTGTTCTAAAAGTAATGGAACTTCGTAAATACTTTTCGCATCGATGGAAGCGATCACACATTGTTCTGGTACGTCGCAAAATTCGGAAAGTTTATGTTTGAGTGTTGCGGGAATTGGGCGATCGCTACGACATACTAAAATATCTGGTTGAATCCCGATCGATCGCAATTCTTTCACCGAATGTTGCGTCGGTTTAGTTTTCATTTCCCCCGCAGAAGCAATCCAAGGAACTAAAGTAACGTGCATATAAAGCACATTTTGCCGTCCCACATCTTTCCGTAATTGGCGAATTGCTTCTAAAAAAGGCAATGATTCAATATCCCCAACTGTTCCCCCAATTTCCGTAATTACAACATCAGGATTTGTATTTTTGGCAACTCGGCGAATCCGTTCTTTTATTTCGTTAGTAATATGGGGAATTACTTGTACCGTTCCCCCCATATAATCACCGCGACGTTCTTTATTAATTACCGCCTGATATATCGATCCAGTAGTCACACTATTGAGACGCGACATTGAAGTGTCTGTGAAACGTTCATAGTGTCCTAAGTCTAAATCTGTTTCCGCGCCATCTTCGGTAACAAAAACTTCCCCATGTTGGAAAGGGCTCATTGTTCCCGGATCGACGTTAATATATGGGTCTAGTTTCAGGATGGAAACCGAATAATCCCGCGATTTGAGCAACCGCCCTAAGCTAGCTGCTACAATTCCTTTGCCAATACTAGAAACTACACCGCCTGTTACAAAGACAAACTTAGCCATAAAATGCTTAAATGAGAGCGTTCTTCCAACCTACCCGGTTAATTGTGCCACAATCTCAGCCTTTGCGATTATGGTCTACAACCCCTTACTAAGAATAACATTTTTGTCAAAGATTGATTCTGTTAATCTTAACTAATTTTTTTCTGGTTCTGTATGGAGGTTTTTTATGGCTAAATTTTACACTGAGTTAGATGATAATTTACGCCAATTCATTGCTGAACAAAAGGTATTTTTTACTGCTACTGCACCGAATTCTGGTCGAATTAATTTATCACCAAAAGGGATTGATACTTTTCGCTGTGTTGATGCTAAAACTGTGGCATATTTAGACTTAACTGGTAGTGGTAATGAAACGGCGGCGCATTTATATGAAAATGGGCGAATGACGATTATGTTTTGCAGTTTTACGGAAAAACCTTTAATTTTAAGACTTTATGGCAAAGGAAAAGTAGTTAGTCCGAAAAATGCTGAATGGTCAAAGTTTTATAG
>JBAVZX010000379.1:0-1683 GCA_049589015.1 Phormidium sp.
CTTCCACACGAAAGGGAGGATTTTCTAAGTTTAATTTCAGGGGAATGGAACGAATTGTTCTGACATTTTGGGTGATATCTTCTCCGGTAACACCATCACCCCTAGTCACACCTCTAACTAATACCCCATTTTCATAAGTTAACGCCAAAGCTGAACCATCAATTTTCAATTCACAAACATATTCAAAAGATTCTTTTCCTGTTTCTTGTTCTTTCGCATAACGCCGCCAACGTTCCTGCCAAGTGGCAAACTCTTCTATATTAAAAGCATTTTCCAAACTGTAGAGCGGAATATTGTGCCGCACTCCTGTAAACTGAGTAGCGGGACGTTCACCCACGCGCTGTGTTGGACTATCTGGAGTAATTACTTCTGGATATTGAGTTTCTAAATCTTGTAATTCCCGGTACAAGCGATCGTATACGGCATCCTCCATAATTGGATTATCGAGGGCATAATAGGCATAGCTTGCTTCTTGAAGCTTTTGCCGTAATTGTTCTACTTGCTGCTTGACTTCCGGCGTTAATGGTGACACAGAATCCCTCTTGGTGCGAAAATTACACTAAGCACAAATACTAGTGTAACGTTCTGTATCAAGATCGCAATCCTATTTAAGTTATAAACTCCTTCTTCTCTTTCCTCTGTGTCCTCTGTGTCCTCTGCGGTTCAAAAACATCTAAACTTTAAAATTATCGAAGATTGTTTGAGGTAAAAAAATGAGAGTTTGGTTTGCTAGCTTCCTATTATTGTTTGCTTTAGCACAACTTTTTAATTGGATGAAACAGTTATCTTTGCCATTACCAGTATTCATCCTGGGGGGGTTGTTTTTAGCGATCGCATCTAACTATGATAAGCGATCGGGCTGGCCTTTCCGCAACCAAATCTCCGAATCCAAACCCAACACCCCACCCCAAGAATAACTATTCGTTCGTAGTAGCGACTTCAGTCGTAATCTTTCCTCAACAGTAATTGGATTATTTACTGATAGTTTACAACCTTTGAATCAATCTTAGAGAATGTGTTTTTAGTTGCTTGTTGAGCGATCGCACCTACCCAACAAGCTACAATATTTTACTGACGGAACAACCGCCGAATAGCACCCAAAGAACCAAGCACTAAAACTCCCAATACGGTAGAAGGTTCAGGAACGGAACTCGAAGGTTTAGACAATGCAACATTATCAATGAATAATCCCGAATTGTTACCTGGATCGTTCACATCCACAACCCCAAAACTTAAAGTATAAGTACCAGAAGTTAGGAACTTATAGGATTGTGATTTAAATCCAGTTTCTTTTTCAAACGGTGTAACGGAACTAGAAAAGCTGGAGAAAGTATCGCCTAGTTTAAGAGGAGTCCCATTGATTGTAAAGAAGGCAAAATCATTAAATTCAGTATTTTGCTCTGATTCATTTGTTAAAAAATTCCAGTTAAAAGTCAAAACTTCTCCCGCTTCGGCTGTAATTGTTTGTTTGAGAGCAGAACCTTGAAAAACTTCTCCATTCCCTACCTTATCAAGTCCTCCAGGGGCAGTATTTAAAAATTGTTCAAGTGCCGCATAGTTATCATTTACGGTATCAGTTTTGAGCAATGCCTGTGAATTCTGAACTCCCACATCTCCTAAAGAATTCCATCCATCCAAATTCGTATCAAAATTACCATTGATAATGGCAGCACGGGAAGGAGT
>JBAVZX010000380.1:0-3991 GCA_049589015.1 Phormidium sp.
AATAGATAACTCATCAAATTGTAACAACCCTTCTGCATATAGGGACTGAAGAAACTCATTAACAAAAAAAGGATTCCCCCCAGTCTTTAACCAAACTAATTCGGCTAAATCTTTAACATTTTCCGGCGTTGTTTTTAGCACATCACTAATCAATTGTGCCACTGTGACTAAATTTAAAGGTGAGAGGAAAACCCGCTCAATAATTCCCCCATTTTTAGCAATTTCATCTAAAGTTAACATTAATGGATGAGCCGGAGAAACTTCATTATCTCGATAAGCTCCAATTAAAAATAATCCCTTTGCGTCACCACTCATTAATAATTGCATTAATTTTAATGATGCGCCATCAGCCCATTGTAAATCATCTAAAAATAAAGCTAAAGGATGTTCGGGTTGAGTAAAAACTTTAATAAAGTTCTGAAATACAAAATTAAAACGGTTTTGGGATTCATTCGCCCCTAATTCAGGAACCGCAGGCTGTTTCCCAATGATTAATTCTATTTCAGGAATAACATCAATAATAACTTGACCATTTGCACCAAGGGAAGCTAATAGTTTTTCTCGCCATTGATTCAGTTCGACTTCTGTTTCCCTTAACAACTGTTTGATTAATTCTCCCAATGCTTTGACGACAGCACTATAGGGAATATTGCGCTGAAATTGGTCAAATTTGCCAGCGCTAAAATAACCTCTTTTTTCTGTAATCGGTTTATAAATTTCTCGGACTAATGCTGATTTTCCGATACCGGAATATCCAGCAATTAACATGAGTTTTACTCCAGCTAATCCGCCCGATGATTGGCTGATTCCCTCAAAAGATTTTAATAAAGTTTCTATTTCTGTCTCCCGCCCATAGAGTTTTTGCGGAATTTGAAATTGAGCGGAAATATCTTGAGTGGCTAAGGTGAAATTCTCTATATTTCCTGTAGATTGTAATTGTTGTAGACAAGTTTCTAAATCAGCTTTTAATCCCCAGGCACTTTGATAACGATCTTCGGCATTTTTTGCCATTAACTTCATCACAATATTTGAGACTGCTTGGGGAATTAATGGGTTAATTTTTGAGAGAGATAAAGGTTGTTTAGCAATATGACAATGGACTAATTCTAAATCATCATTAGTTTCAAAAGGGAGTTTTCCGGTTAACAGTTCATAAAAAGTGATTCCCAAGGAATAAAAGTCAGTCCGATAGTCTAAAATTCGGTTCATCCGCCCCGTTTGTTCGGGAGAAATATAGGGTAAAGTTCCTTCTAAACCTTTGGGATTTTTGAGAGTAGGATTTTCTTTGGATAAACGGGTAGAAATCCCAAAATCAATAATTTTTAATTGTTGGGTTTCCCGGTGAAATACGATATTAGCTGGGTTGATATCTTTATGAATAATATTTGCTGCGTGAATTTGGCCTAAGATAGTCGCAATTTTCAAAGCAATTGAGAGAAATTCCTCTAAACTAAACTGATGATTTTGCTTCAATACTTTCAAGGATTCGCCGCCAAAATCTTCGACGAACATCACCAAAGTATTGTGATATTTTTCTAAACCGTAGACTTTAACGATACCCTCTTGATTCAGGGTGCGAGTCAGTTCATATTCTTGTTTATATCGAGTGAGTTCCGCAGGTGTAGGATAATCTTGTTTAAGAATTTTGAGGATGACTCTTTGGCTATCAATCTCGCGAATGGCGCGATAGACTTCTGAGTTAGCACTTTCATAGATTTGAGTGAGAATTTGGTAGCCGTCAATTTTTAGCATTTTTGGTTTCTTTCCCGAAAGGCACTAAGAATCATATATAAACTGCTATAGCAATCCTAAACCAATTTTTTCTAAACTCTCTCCAGAGCAATAAAATTATTTTATACAAGTTTATACTATTTCCTGTAACAATGAGCTTAATACTTCTTGGATAAACTACTATGTTTAACAATGATTTCAGCCACAATAATTACAAAATCAGGACTTACGCAACTGGCACAATCAGTAGGGTGCGTCAGAAGCTAAAACTCTAATTATTTCAATCAAAATTAAGGTCTGACGCACCCTACAATTCGATTAAAATGTGACACGCAGCTTTAGTTCTGAAAATATTAAACGCATCTTCATGCAGAATTGGTATTAGGAATTATGGCTATTTTTTCGGCTTTTCGGTACAGAAAGGCATCTATCAAAGTGTTGGTGGAACCCGGACTTAGGATAGCAAAAAGACTGTCCCGTACTTATGGTGATAAGTAAACCTGATTAATTTTTGAAAATCCCCTTATCTTAATAAAGGCTTTTCCTCCGCTGCATCAGCTAATTGTGCCGCAACTCGTGCTGCGCTCGATCGAATTAAAGACCAAATTAAAGGCGACAACCAACCCCGTAAGGTGACAGAATAAGATATCTGAGTACCACAAACAGTGGACTCAACTTTGTAAGTCACTCGTTCCTCCAGCCCTGGTAGAGTGATGATGCGGACGCTGAGTAACTCTCTGGGTCTGACTTGTTCGACAAAAATCTGAATGGGAATGGGTAGGATCGATCGCGTAATCGCCTGGTAAATTAAACCAGGTTTAGCCACCAATCCTTTAGGGACATTCGTGCTTGCTAACAAAGGATGCCAAGAAACATCAGCTAAATCCGTCATTTTCTGCCAAAGAGCATCTACCGAAGCGGAACTCAGGGCTTTATAAGTCCTGGCAAGAGAAACTCGGTATTTCTTTCGGACTCGTTTACGGACAGATTTGGAGAAAAAATTGGGAATCATGGCAATCCTCCCCTGGCCAGCCTCCAAGACAGCCTAGATTGTATGCTAATTGTGTATTGGATAACATCCCCCCCCTAAGAAATTTTTGTCAATCATTTGTAAAATGACTCAATTAAAGTTAACTTTAGTTGTTTATCCCTAAAGACCCGTTTCGAGTTAATCTAAAAACGCTCTCTTCTTTCTCTAGGGCTATTCGTTTGCGTAACATTGGGATTTAAGTGTTGATATGACGGCTTTTTCAACTTCCGAAGTAACCTCCTCTAATTCTGTACCTCCAGCTGATTCCAAAGCTAGAGTTAGCAAGTTTATGCGCGATGTTCAAGATGAGATTTGTCAAGGTTTAGCAGCATTAGACGGCGTAGGCAATTTCCAAGAAGATTCCTGGGAACGACCCGAAGGTGGTGGAGGTCGTTCTCGCGTAATGCGCGAAGGTGCAGTTTTTGAGCAAGGCGGTGTTAACTTTTCGGAAGTTTGGGGCGAACATTTACCGCCCTCAATTTTGGCCCAACGCCCAGAAGCAGCTGGGCATGGTTTCTATGCGACTGGTACCTCGATGGTATTGCACCCCCGCAATCCCTATATTCCGACGGTACATCTGAATTATCGTTATTTTGAAGCAGGGCCAGTTTGGTGGTTTGGTGGGGGTGCTGATTTAACACCCTACTATCCTTTTGCTGAAGATGCGGCTCATTTCCACAAGACTTTAAAACAAGTTTGTGATGCCCATCATCCAGAGTACTATCCAACATTTAAATATTGGTGTGATGAGTATTTTTACTTGAAACACCGTCAGGAAACCAGGGGAGTTGGTGGTCTATTTTTTGATTACCAAGATGCTCAAGGGGAATTATATCGGGCAAATAATGCTAATGGGCCAGCGGCAGTTCATAGTGCTAAGGTTGGTTCATTGACTCGCACTTGGGAAGAGTTGTTTGCTTTTATCCAAGAGTGTGGTCAGGCATTTTTACCCGCTTATGGTCCGATTGTAGAACGTCGCCGTAATTTGGAGTATGGCGAAAGGGAACGTAACTTCCAACTCTATCGTCGCGGGCGTTATGTCGAGTTTAATCTGGTTTACGATCGCGGCACAATCTTTGGACTGCAAACCAACGGACGTACAGAGTCGATCTTGATGTCTTTACCACCCCTGGTACGCTGGGAATATGGCTATCAGCCAGAACCTAACACGCCCGAAGCTGAGTTATATGAAACTTTCTTGAAACCTCAAGATTGGGCGAACTGGACTGC
>JBAVZX010000381.1:0-5209 GCA_049589015.1 Phormidium sp.
CTGCAATACAAGCAATCATTAAAGTTGCTAATGTACCCACAAATAAGGCTTTCCAACCTAACTGAGAAATATCCCTTCTGCGGGAGGGTGCTAAAGCGATCGTACCACCAACGAAGATACCAACGGAAGCAATATGAGCAAAACCGGAAAGGGCGTAGCTGACAATTAAAACGGTGCGATCGCTCACCTTCCCTTCTGCCGCTGCCTGTGCTAAAGCTTGATAAGGTGGAATCGCTGTTTCTAAAAGTCTGCGTCCAATAATTACCGAAGCTGTCCAAGATTCATCAAAAGGAACTCCCGTTAATATTGTCAAGGGATAAAAGATAAATCCCAAAATATTTGGTAAGGTAACTACACTAAAAATTGCGCCGATAAAACCGGGCAAACTAGCCAATCCACCAAAGATTTGATTTATTAAAGAAACCAAGCCCAGAATTAAAATCAATACAGCAGCAATAGAAACAGCCATTTTTACCCCATCAAGTGCGCCCAAAATTGCCGCATCCATTGGGCTAACTCGTTCAATTGGTTCTCCGCCTACTGTTTCCGTTGGCGCTTCTTCCGGGTCAAATTCTACTTTTTTTTCTACTGGTATTCCCCCTGCTGTTACTGGTACTTCTGTTTCAGGTACTAAGATTTTCGACAGGACAAAACAGGCGGGAATCGCCATAATTGATGCTGATACCAAGTGTCCTAAAATATTGGGAAATACTGGTTTTAGGAAGTTTACATAAATTGCTAATGTTGAGGATGCCGCCGTGCCAAAACAACAAGATAAAATTGCACATAATTCGCTGCGCGTCATTTTAGCAATAAATGGTTTGACTGCGATCGCTGCTTCTATCCCCACGAAAATATTAGCTGCACCACTAAGAGATTCTGCACCGCTTAATCTCATGGTTTTGTAGAAAATTTTGGCAAAAACGTTGGTAATTATTTGAATGATTCCTAAGTTGTACAGTAATGCCATTAACCCAGAAAAGAAAATTACCGCAGGTAAAGCGCGAAAGGCAAAAATGTAGCCTAAATTCACATCTGCTGGTTTTCCTAGTAAGGGTAAGGGGACAATGTTGTTACCAAAAACGAAGTTTGCCCCCACATCTGCTGCTTTAAATACGCTGTCCAGTAAACTACTAAATATTCTTAATGCTTCTCTGGTGAGGGGAAATTGAAATACTAAAAATCCCAAAACTAATTGTAAAAGTAAGCCACCTATTATGACTCGCCAAAGAATGACTTTACGATGTTCGGAAAAGATCCAAGCGACTATACACAATCCGAATATTCCCAAAAAGGAAATTAAGTTTAGGTAAATTGGGTGAGACATGAATTGACTCCGTTGTTCAGAATAATCAGGATGAGAAATTCCACCAAACAGGAATTCAGGAGTTTATGGGGAAGATTACCTTATTAGAGGGTACAGCATCAGACAGCTAACAAGTTGAAAAAAATTACACTCTTTAATCTGTTAATTTAATTTAATCAAATCGAAAAATTTTCCCGTAAATCTTGTAAACTGGAATTTGCCTCTTTTATGGGCAAAGCAATTTTCAGTAGCGTATTTAGTCTGCTAAAGTTGATAATGGGCGATAAAACCCCGGATATATGACTCATGGATGCTTTTGCCCCTGTTCCGCCCGAATGGACTGAACAAGCCATTCACGCAGAAAATTTCTGTTGTCCGACTTGTCACGCTACCTGTATGGAGGCGGAGCGAGTTTGGATAAATCGTCGCTCGCCTGTTTATACTGAAGACTATCGGAAAAAATGGCAGGAGTTTTATCACTGCCGTTGTGGTACTGTTTGGTGGGCTTGGAGTACGGAACGTCCACCTTCAGAATTTGCTAATCGCGATCGTATTGATATCCCAGAATAAATAGCACTACTCTCCAGATACCCAACTTCTTCAAGAAGTTGGGTATCTGGATTGTCTATTCCCGGAAGCACCTTACAATCGAATTGTGAGTCTCACCTAGACCCGATCATGTTAAAGTACAACCCACTCCACTACTTACCCTCTTCCGAGGAACTACCCGACTCTGACGATACACCTGTGGATAACGAACTGCAAGATTTAATTCCCGGTTTACTCAAAGCAATCTTAGCCTTAGTTTGGGCAGACCACATGGATTGGTTTTTTGGTGTTGATATGGGGGTATATTATGACCCGGAAGAACCTGCTATAGTGCCAGATGGATTTCTTAGTTTAGGAGTAGAACGGGTTTTTCATGAAAATTTGCGTCTTAGTTATGTGTATTGGGAAGAAAATCATACTCCCCCAATTATGGTGTTAGAAATTGTTTCCCAAAAACGGCGGGGAGAGTACACTAAAAAGAAGCAACTTTATGCAGAATTAGATGTCTTATTTTATGTAGTATATAATCCGCTGCGTCGCCGCAAATCACCATTAGAAGTGTATCGTTTGGTAGATGAAGAATATGTTTTACAACCTGAAAATAATCCAGTTTGGCTACCTGAAATTGGTTTAGGAATTGGTAGAGAAAGGGGAACTTATCAGGGAATAACGCGAGAATGGCTTTATTGGTATGATGAGCAAGGGCAAAGATTGCTCACCCCTGAAGAACGGATTTTGCAAGCGGAACAAAAAGCCGAAAGATTGGCGGAAAAATTGCGGGAATTAGGGATAGATCCAAATTCTTTGAATAAGGGCAATTTGCCATATTCTTTTACAACTTCCACCCCTGGATATTTCCCCCTTGCTTTCAACCTGTTTTGCAAAATTAGCAGCGTACTATCAATTCCTTCGTGTAAATTGACTGCTTTTTTCTGCGCTTCATCTAAGCGAGAAAAGTTTCGCAAACTAACAATTACTTGCAGGATGCGATTTGTTCCCAAAGACATCGAATCTAGCAATTTTGGCAAATCTTCAGCGACGAAATGTAATTCATGTGAGTCCATTTCTGCTTTAATTTCCGGCACGGGGTCGGGATAGTATTGTTGATATTGATCCAAAATGTGAAATAGACTTTTAGCATATTGGTTGATGTGAGTCAAATTGCCATAAATAAAGTTAATTGGATTATTAATTTCGTGGGCGACACCAGCTATTAGTTGTCCGAGAGATGACATTTTTTCGGCTTGAACGAGTTGGGATTGGGTTTGTTTTAGTTGATTTATTGTTTGTTCCAACTGTGCGGCTTTTTCTCTTAATTCTGCTTGCGATCGCTTTAGCGCTTCCTCCGCTTCCTTGCGTTCCGTAATCTCAAATCGAATTGACAAATACTGCACTTGTTGTCCAGCTTCATTTAAAAACGGCACAATGGTAGTATCTACCCAATAATAACTTCCATCTTTCGCTTTGTTCTTGACTTCCCCTTTCCAGATTTTTCCAGCGCTAATAGTTGACCACATTTGCCGGAAAAATTCTTTACTATGATAACCAGAATTGACGATCCGGTGATCTTTTCCGATCAGTTCTTCTCGTGAATATTTGGAAATTTTACAAAAGGTTTCATTGACATAAGTGATGATTCCCTTTGAATCAGTTATCCCTACGATCGCGGCTCGATCTAATGCAAATTTGATGTCTGCTAATTCTTTTACCGTTTGCCTAATTAATTCATCACTATATTTGCGTTTCGCTATAGCAACAGAGTAAGCTTGTAAGGCATCTTCTGGCCTGTTTAAGTTTTTTTCTTTCGGTAAATCTGTCTTTTTAAATACATTTTCTTGGCTAGCTTTCTTTGGCTGCATCTTCCTTTCCTCTTGCGGATCTAATGGGAATTTTAACTTTAATATTGCAATTTATTACCTACTGCCATGAAAATTTACACGCTCTTATCTTCTGTATTATTGGCGTGTAATCAAAAGCGCCCATAAGACAGAAGCATAATCTCGTCTTAGTATTTACTTTCAAGCTATGTTGCTTAATAGAAATATTATTGGCAGTTAAAATAAATTACCAACAATTTTCTTTAATAAATATTAAAATATATTAAGAATATTAGCTGCTGATGTGGGAAAGGGGAAATTTTGGCTTTAATCAAATCGAAATTAATTAATTTTTTAGCAGTTGTTCGCTTTGGGATTTGGCAGCTAAAGCAGCAGGTAGTTTGGCGAAAAATTCTCCCGGTTGGGATGGCGACATAGTGGCTAATTGGGTTTTAAAATTGCTCAGATTAACTCCGATATTAATTGATGTTTCTGTGTTTGAAATTATTGTTGTGTCAACCCCTCCAAACGCAGGAAATGTACTTTACCTGACGACTCACCCGCTACAATTGTCACCCCATCGGGCGCTATAGCACAGCAACCTAAAGCACTATCTCCGGCGAAAGTAGCAATCTCTTTTCCAGATGACAAATCCCAAACTTTCAGGGTGTGATCATTTGAAGCAGAAACCGCGAATTTGCCGTCGGGTGCGATCGCCACTGCATTTACCGGGTTGGTATGTCCGCTAAGAGTTTGGCGTTCCCTTCCCGTTGCCAAATCCCAAACTTTCAGGGTTTTATCCTCTGAAGCAGAAACCGCGAATTTGCCATCGGGTGCGATCGCCACTGCTATTACCGATTTGGTATGTCCGCTAAGAGTTTGGCGTTCCCTTCCTGTTGTCAAATCCCAAACTTTCAGGGTGTTATCCTCTGAAGCAGAAACGGCGGATTTGCCGTCGGGTGCGATCGCCACTGCATTTACCCAGTAGGTATGTCCGCTAAGAGTTTGGCGTTCCCTTCCAGATGACAAATCCCAAACTTTCAGGGTGTTATCATCTGAAGCAGAAACGGCGAATTTGCCGTCGGGTGCGATCGCCACTGCTGTTACCGATTTGGTATGTCCGCTAAGAGTTTGGCGTTCCCTTCCCGTTGCCAAATCCCAAACTTTCAGGGTGTTATCCTCTGAAGCAGAAACGGCGAATTTGCCGTCGGGTGCGATCGCCACTGCTTTTACCCATTCGGTATGTCCGCTGAGAGTCCGCAGCAAAGCACCCCCTGGCGGTGTTAAGTTAGCTGTCAGCGGACGCAACCAAAGTGCAGCTTGCCTCTGCTTTGCCACTTCCAGCATTTCCCGAATTTCTGACAGATCAAAAGACAACAATCGCCCCCACAATTGACCTGCCAATTGCGTCTTATCCTCCTCCAAAATATGTGCCGAAAGTCGAATTGCCCCTTGAATTAACTTAAGAGTTTCCGCTTTTTCCCCAGCAAACAAAACCTCAGCATCCAAAGCAGCTTGATAATCTTCAATAATATCC
>JBAVZX010000382.1:0-5637 GCA_049589015.1 Phormidium sp.
TGTCTGGCTGCATCAGTATGAGCAAATCTTAACCCTTTAGCAATCAAACGCGATCGCTCTTGTAAATCCGACTGTTGTCGCGCTAACCTCCAATAATGATAAGCCATCGCATCACCAGCATGATTGCTAAACCCAGCAGGCGGAACTCTTAACCGAGAAAAATCCTTCATCGCCTTCGCCACTTCCTTCGCATCCTCAGAATTCAACTGATGAGTTAAAGTAAACGTAGCCGCCGCTGCACGTTCCGGTTGCGTCAGAATGCGAAACTCGTACAAAGAATCACTTCCGATTTTTTCGTAATGCGATCGCACCTGCTCCGACACACCAGCATTCACCATGCTAATGTAGACTTGAGCCGCCACAATCAACTGATTTTGGTGAATTGGCTCAAAGCCAGTTTCCTCAAAGATTTTTTGGGAACTTAAACCTGCTTTTTGTAGATTTTGGCAAGCTTGTCCCCACGCCACCCAAGAACCTTCCTTGCGGCGGAGACTCAGCAGCAAACCATCCACATCAACATCAGTTGGTTGGGAGTTAGGATTGGGAGTAATTGAAGAGAAATCAGTCATAATGACAAATGGTAAAAGTAGGAGCGGTTTTTGTGGTTAATTCTTCTACTATGATGACCAAATTATCTACTAAACCCGCCCCTACTGGTTAAAATTCCAGTTTAGAACAGCATTCTCAGGAGATGAGGTCAAAAACTGAGATAACTCAACCGCAAGTTAATCAAAAATTCAGAATTCCCCTGGAACAATCGCCTGGTTCAACTGCAATAATTGTTACGATTCAGCCATGAGCGATCGTTAACTTTAGATTAACTGTAAAAATTAGATTCAAGTCTTATGGAAAATAGCATTCCAGAATTAGAGAACATCCTTCGTCAGCTTATGAGTTTAGAAAAACGTAAAAAAGCCAAAATGTTGGTTGTAGACGATGAACCAGATAATTTAGATTTGCTTTATCGTACCTTCCGGCGAGATTTTCAAGTCCTGAAAGCAGAAAGCGGCATTCAGGCATTAGAAGTATTAGCAACTGAAGGCGAAGTCGCTGTGATTATCTCCGATCAGCGAATGCCAGAAATGAAAGGAACAGAATTTCTGAGTAAAACTGTACCTCAATTCCCCGACACTGTAAGAATTATCCTCACCGGATTTACTGATATCGAAGACCTGGTAGACGCAATCAATTCTGGACAAGTATATAAGTATATCACCAAACCTTGGGACCCTTTAGAACTCAAGGGAGTAGTGCAACGTGCTACCGAGACTTACGAACTACTCAAACAACGGACAGAAGAACTGCGTCGTGCTCATGCACAAATGGCTTTGCTTTCCACTATCGTTCAAGTAGCCCAAGCAGCAGTTAACATAGAAGAATGTTTACAACCGATCGCGATCGCCTTTGGCGAAATTTTTGCCGTAGATGGTTGTATTTTGCAACTAGTAGAAAACAATTCTTTAAATTCCGCGCAAGGTGTTTACAGCGCCGATAGTCCAGTAGAAAATTGGTTAGCAGAAGATCCATTAGTTAAAGATGCGATCGTCACCAAGCAATTACAAGGATCGGTAAACATCCCCGCCGATGCTAACTTGTCAGAAGTCAGTCATTACTTAGCATCCGGTATTCAAGCACATATTATTGTCCCGATTATTTACCGAGATCATGTCATGGCAGTTTTATCACTGCAATGGCAAAAACCTTGCCAACTGCGAGAAGATGAAATTAAACTAATTCATCTTTCTGCTCAACAAGTCGCCCTCGCTCTTACTAGTACTCAATGTACCTAAATTGATCGGTAAGATCAATCCTGCAATCCTTAAATCTAAAATCCCAAATCCCAAATCGAATGTCCGATCGCGCCAGTCAAATTCAAGCCATCTTCAACAACATTGCTCCAGTTTACGACAATCTCAACGATTGGTTAAGCCTGGGACAACATCGAGTTTGGAAACTAATGACAGTCAAATGGAGTCAAGCCAAAACAGGGGACACTTGCATCGACTTGTGCTGTGGTAGCGGCGATCTCAGCCAAATTTTAGCACGTCAGGTGGGAAAAACTGGTCAAGTATTTGGAGTAGACTTTTCTGCGGGATTATTAGCGATCGCCAAACAACGCACCCAAAACCATTATCCACCTCAAAACATCACTTGGGTAGAAGGAGATGTCCTCGATCTTCCCTTCCCCGACAATTATTTCGACTGCGCCACAATGGGATATGGACTGCGTAACGTCACCGACATTCCCCAATGTTTGCGCTCATTGTACCGCGTACTCAAACCCGGAGCTACCGCCGCCATTCTCGACTTCCATCGTCCTTACAATCCCCTAATGCAAAACTTACAGCAGTGGTATCTGCAAAATATCGTAGTTACTGCTGCTGAACACTTCGGCTTAACAGAAGAATACGCCTATATTAGCCCCAGTTTAGACAAATTTCCCCAAGGTCAGCAGCAAGTAAACCTAGCTCAACAAGCAGGATTTAGCAGCGCCATTCATTATCAGATAGCTGGTGGCATCATGGGTGTTTTGCGAATTACAAAATAAAATAAAAGTAATGGGGTGCTAGGTAGTCATCACCAACTCTCCAATTTACCATTTACCATTTACAACTAAGTTGAATCTCTCTAATTTCTGGCTTTATATTAGTCCTCCCATACTTGGTGCAATTATTGGCTATTTCACGAATGATATAGCTATTAAAATGCTGTTTCGTCCCTATAGAGCTAAATATATAGGTAAACGACGGCTACCTTTTACACCAGGTTTAATTCCCGCCAATCAAGAACGCTTGGCAAAGCGAATTTCTGATACGATCATGGGGTCACTATTAACACCCCAAGAATTACAAAACTTGGCGCGTCGTCTGTTAGAAACCGAACGAGTTCAAGGGGTAATACTCTGGCTTTTGCGGTTAGCCTTAGATCAATTGCAATCAACAGATAAAGAAGATAAAACTGTTAAAGTAATTGCCGGAATTCTTCGAGATTTATTAGGTCAATCTTTACCCAGATTGCTGAAAGTTTTAGCGCGTCGGGAAGATTTTTTAGAACCCCAACTTAATCAAATATTTGACCAAATTTTATTAGAATTCCAACTCAGCGAACTCCAAGCAAATCAATTAGCTGATTGGCTTTTGCAAGTAGTTTTACCTCCCGAAGTATTGCGCGTTGCTATCATTGACTTTTTGACCGATCGCAACATCCAACTAATAGATGACAAATTTCGCGGCGAAACCAGTGGCACCTATTGGGTAGTCGCCAATTTATTTGGTTTAAGAAACACTTTAACACGATTAAGAACCTATTGTCTAGACGAAAAAGAAGAAGCAAATCAACGTTTATCGGAATTAATTCAATCTTTTGGTGTTAAACCACGCTTACAAGAATGGTTGCAAAATGTATCTTTGCAAAATCTCCCAGTTTCCACAGTGCGCCAACTCCGCAAAACAATGCGCGAAAGTATCCGCAGTTACGTGCAAGAACGAGGCGTGGAATTAATGCAAGGTTTCAGTGATTCAATCAACTGGGATGGTGTGGCTCATATTCTTATAAATAGATTGCGAAATTCCCCCGTTGTTAACTCTTCTTTGACAGTAGTTAGTAAAGAATTAGCTTTAGTTTTAGAACGTTACTTAGAGAGAGATTTAGAAAATATTGTCGAACAAATCATCCCGATTCTAAACATCGATCAAGTAATTATTCAACGAGTGCAAGCAACTTCCCCCAAAGATTTAGAATTAGCAATTCAGGGAATTGTGAGAAGTGAATTGCAAGCGATCGTCAATTTAGGCGGAATTTTAGGTTTTATTGTTGGTTCGATGCAAACAATAATTTTGATTATCCAACAGTGATGTAAAATTCTGTATTTATCGTTCAAATAAGCTACACTAAAAGTAGTTTTTTCAACGTTTCTGTGACTATGCGATCGATCGAACAACTAACCCAAGAACTACTATCTTTACCTAGTACATCAAGAGCATTACTAGCCGAAAAACTTGTAGAAAGCCTTGAATTTGACATAGATCCAGCAATTCAATCTGCTTGGTTAACTGAAGCAAAAAAACGGCGAAATGAAATAAAAAGCAATGCCGTTCAGCCAATTTCAGGAAAAGAGGATACAAACTCATGACAACCGAGATTCAAACTAATCAAAAAAGCCTCTATGAAAGTGATTTTGTCAACTGGGTTGAAACCACAGTAGAACAACTCCGTAAACAAGATTATGCCAATGTAGATTGGACAAATTTAATTGAAGAAATTGCAGATATGTCAAAACGGGAGCGGAAAAGTTTAAAAAGCAATCTAATAGTAATTCTGCTCCATCTTCTCAAATGGCAATATCAACCAGAATTTCGCACTGGTAGTTGGCGAGGAAGTATTCGGGAACATCGCCGACGCATCAACGACGATCTAAATGATTCACCAAGTTTAAAACCTTATTTGCTAGAAATATTTGCCGAGTGCTACAAAAATGCTCGTGAACAAGCAGCAGATGAAACAGGTTTGCCATTAGCAACTTTTCCAGAAGTTTGTCCTTATACACCCGAACAATCTCTAGATTCTGATTTCTTACCAACAACTGACTAATCAAATGATTCTGTTGGCTATAATTTTGATAAACCAGCAGTAGTTTAGTCCTCAAAATCTGCTATTGGTTCATCAAAATCATCGGCTATCTATTACCAACTAATCAAATATCGTTATCTTCATACAACTCTAACAAGTTTTGCTGTTGAGTTTTCCGCGAAGTTCGCCGATATTTCTTCGCCTCTAATCTCGGCTCAAATTGATTTCCACCCTTGCGTTTAGTTTTCATTTTCATAACCGCATCAGGATCGGATTGTTGATTTAAATGTTCTTGACGTGCGATCGCAATTTCCAAAAACTCCAGATAATGCTCATATCTCTCCCAATCTCCCCGCACCGCACAATTTGGTTCATCACCATGTAAACAATCACTAAACTGACAATAATTTTCTGCCAAACGCTCTCTAATTTCGGGAAAATACTCACTTAATTCTTCAGGACTACAATCAAGATCCGGCTGATTAAAACCCGGAGTATCCGCTAAATAACCGCCCTTTGGTAACTCAAATAATTCAACGTGCCGAGTCGTATGTCTGCCCTTACTTAATTTACCCGAAACTTCACCAACTCGCTGTCCAATACCCGGAATTAAATAATTAATTAAACTAGTTTTTCCCACTCCCGAAGGCCCAGCCAACACCGTAATTTTATTACTTAATTTAGCAGTTAATTCATCTAAACCACTGCCATCATAAACACTAATAAATATGGATTCATAACCCCAAGCAGATAAGCGATCGCGCCAATTCTTTTGTTGTTCCAAACTCACCAAATCGCATTTATTTAAACATAAACTCACATCTAAATTAGTAGACTCCGCCTTAACTAAAAACCTACTCAATTGAAAAGGTTCTAAATCCGGTTCTGCCAAAGCAAAAACTAAGATAATTTGATCGGCATTAGCAATGGGAGGACGATCGAGTTCCGTTTCTCTAGGCAAAACCTGCGCGATCGCACCCCTTCCCCCCGCCCAGTCAGGCTCTTCAATCTCCACGCGATCGCCCACCATCACCTGCTGACCAATTTTCTTCAACCGCGCCCTACGAG
>JBAVZX010000383.1:0-1702 GCA_049589015.1 Phormidium sp.
GTTGGAAATAAATATTCCCATCGCCAAATTCTTGGATGGGGTAAATGTTATTGATTTAACTGAATTTGCCAGCAAAGAAATCTTTGAAAACAACGGGATTTCCCAAGCACCAGTTGTGCCCACAATCACATCAAATCAAAGCAAAAACAATTGGATTGAAGGAGAATTATGAATTTAAAAGAGCTTCTGGAAAACTTGTCCGCAAACAATATTGAACTCTGGGTTGATGGAGAAAAACTGCGTTACCGAGCACCGGAAAACCTATTAACTCCTGAGATATTGACACAAATCAAACAACACAAGCCAGAAATAATCCAAATTTTCAGAGAACGTACTAATAAACATTCCACATATCCCGTCTCACACGGACAACAAGCCCTCTGGTTTTTATATCAACTAGCACCAACTAGTACAGCTTACAACCTTACTTATGCAGCCAGATTAGTCGCAAAATTAAATATTCCAGCACTAAAACAAGCTTCCCAAAACCTGATAGAACGGCATCCAGTTCTTCGGACAACTTTTACAACTATTAACAGCGAACTGACGCAAACAGTACAGGAAAACCAACCAGTCTGTTTTACCGTACAAGAAGTTTTCCATGCTAGTCAAACTCAAGTAAATAACTGGCTGACAGAAGCAAACAGTCGCCTTTTCGACTTAGAAAAAAGTCCCCTATTGCGGTTTGATTTATTAGTAAATCATATTACAACAGAACAGTTAGCCACAAAAGAACATATTCTTTCGCTCACAGCACATCATATAATCACCGATTTCTGGTCTTTAGAAATCATTGTCAGTGAATTAAGAATATTGTATGAAGCAATTACCACAGGTAAAAAGCCGTTACTACCCCCACAAAACTGCCAGTATCGCGACTACGTGAACTGGTCAAAGCAAATGCTCACAGGTAAAGAAGGAGAGCATTTGTATAATTATTGGCAGCAACAACTCAAAGGAGAATTGCCAGTACTGCATTTGCCGACAGACAGACCCAGACCTGCGATTCAAACCTATAAAGGTACTTCCTACTTTTTCAGTATAGAAGAAGAACTGGCGCAAAAGCTGACAGCACTGGCGAAGAAAAAACATACATCTTTATACACAGTTTTATTAGCAGCATTACAAGTACTATTACTGCGTTATACAAATCAAGAAGAGATATTAATTGGTTCACCTACAGTAAATCGGAGCCGCAGCGAATTTGAACAGATAGTAGGTTACTTTACCAACCCTGTAGTCTTGCGAACCGACCTGTCGGGAAATCCGACCTTTGAAGAATTACTTGGGCGAACAAGGTCTTGTGTATTAGAGGCTTTAGACCATCAAGATTATCCCTTTGGGCTATTAGTGGAACAACTACAACCCGTGCGTGACCCTAGCTACTCACCATTATGTCAGGTAATGCTCGCTTGGGATCGATCTCACCAAAGTCAAGAAACCGCCTCACTGACAGAGAGTGATGGATTGATTGTAGAATCAATGATGGTGACAGAGCAAGGAGCAGCCTTTGATTTAGCCTTGACTATTGTTGATGTACCAGGAACACTCCAAGCCAAATGGAATTACAACACAGACTTATTTGATAGCAGCACTATTGAACGGATGACAGGTCATTTTGTGACCTTGCTTTCTAGCATAGTCACCAATCCCCAAGCCCCAATTTCCCAATTACCATTATTAACAGAAGTTGAACAACAAC
>JBAVZX010000384.1:0-2058 GCA_049589015.1 Phormidium sp.
GTTGTTGTTCAACTTCTGTTAATAATGGTAATTGGGAAATTGGGGCTTGGGGATTGGTGACTATGCTAGAAAGCAAGGTCACAAAATGACCTGTCATCCGTTCAATAGTGCTGCTATCAAATAAGTCAGTATTATATTCCCAGACTCCCACCAATCCAGTATTCGTATTCTCCATTGATAAAGTCAAATCAAATTTGGCAATAGCACCTTCTACCGCCAAGAAACTCACAGTTAACCCATTTAACTCCACTAAAGACACAGGTGCATTCTGAAGCACAAACATCACCTGAAATAGCGGTGTATAACTGAGGTCTCGTTCCGGTTGTAAAGCCTCCACTAGCATCTCAAAAGGCAAATCCTGATGAGCATATCCAGCCAAGGACACATCCCGGACTCGATTGAGCAATTCATCAAAACTCGGATTACCTGATAAATCAGTTCGCAACACTAAAGTATTGACAAAAAAGCCAATCACCCCTTCTACTTCACTCTGGTTCCGGTTCGCAATAGGTGTCCCCACCACCATATCCGTTTGTCCCGTGTAGCGGTAGAGTAATGTATCAAACGCTGTCAACAGCGTCATAAACAAAGTTACCCCTTGTGATTGACTTAATTGTGTCAATTTTTCTGTTAGTTCTACGGAGAGAGTAAACTGTTGATGCGCTCCTGTAAAAGTTTGCACAGCAGGTCGCGGGCGGTCTGTGGGCAGTGATAATAAAGCAGGTATCTCTGCTAGTTGTTGTTTCCAGTAACTTAATTGCCTTTCTAATACTTCTCCTTGCAACCATTGTCGCTGCCATAATGCAAAGTCACTGTACTGAATTGGCACTATGGTTAAAGGAGAAGGCAGACCTTGAACATAAGCATTGTACAGCGCCGCTAGTTCTTGGATAAACACACCAATTGACCAGCCATCTGAGACAATGTGGTGCATACAGATGAGCAATATCTGTTCCGTTTCAGACAGTATGACTAATGTGGTTCTGAATAAAGAATCATTTGCCAGGTCAAACGGTTGAATTGCTTGAAGTTTTACTAATTCTTTAATCCCCATTTCTGGTTGAGTTGTCGCTAAATGTGGGAAGTCAACCACTGATAATTTCCCGATGGTTTCTTGATGAATGATTTGATTTGGTTGCCCATCAATGGTAATGAAATTAGTCCGTAAGGCTTCGTGACGAGCAATTATTTCTTTTAAGCTTTGTTCTAATGCGAGTTGATGGAGAGTTCCTTCTAGACGCAAAGCCAAAGGAATATTATATAAGGAACTATTGGGTTCCAATTGGTCGATAAACCACAACCGCTTTTGGGCAAATGACAGGGGTAGGCTGCTATTGCTGTCTCTTTTGACTATGGGTGGCGAACTCAGTTGTAAATTTTCTTGTTGTAATTGCTGAATAATCGGTGCTAATTCGGCGATGGTGGGTGCGCCAAACAGACTCCTTAAGGGCACTTCGACTTGCAAGTGGCTGCGGATGCGTGACATCAATTGGGTGGCGAGTAGTGAGTGTCCTCCTAGTGCAAAGAAGTTATCGTGAATGCCCACTGGGTTTAGTTTGAGTACTTCTGCCCACAGGAGGGTGAGGATTTCTTCTACTGGGGTACGCGGTGCTAGATATTTTTCTTGTTGTAGGTTGTGGAAGTCTGGTGTGCTTAAGGCGCGGCGGTCTATTTTGCCGTTGGGGGTTAAGGGGAGGGCTTCTTGAATGACTATTGCACTTGGTACCATGTATTCTGGGAGCAAGGCTTTTAAATATTGTCGCAGTTCTGTAATTGTGACTGTGGCTTCGGTTTCGGTTACGATGTATGCGACGAGGCGTTTATCTCCGGGAGTATCTTCCCGGGCGATGACGATTGATGTTTGGACTAGGGGATGTTGAGTGAGGATGGTTTCGATTTCCCCTAATTCAATGCGGAAGCCACGGATTTTTACTTGGTTGTCGATGCGTCCCAGGTATTCGATGTTGCCATCGGGTAGGTAGCGGGCTAAGTCTCCGGTTTTATATAGTTTTGAATTGTCAAAGGGGTTAGGAATGAATTTCTCATTAGTTAACTCTG
>JBAVZX010000385.1:0-7699 GCA_049589015.1 Phormidium sp.
ATTACACACCTTTAATCCAAGTAGTGCGAGCCGCCCTACCACCGGGATTACTGACGCGATCGCAAAGACGTATCCGCCTGATCCCCGAAGCAATTCCCCCAGGTGCAGCAACCTTTCTCAACTTATCGGCGCGACAAATTTTAGAACTATTGCAAGCTGCTAAAACCGGAGATTATACTTGGCAGTATCTTCAGTCCAAAGTCAGAGGCGGAAAACAAGGACTGCGAGAATTACTCAAACGAGGTTGGATAGAAAGCTATTTAGAAACACCCAGACACGCCCAACCGAAACAAAAACAAGCTGTCACCCTAATTGCAGAGCTTGACCAAATTGACCTCACACCCAGGCAACTGGAAATATTGACTATTTTGCAGCGTCAAGGTGGGGAATTGTGGCTTAGTGAATTATTGCAGCTTTCTCAAGCCAGTGGTTCCACGCTCAAAGCATTGGAACAAAAAGGTTACATTACAATTCAGGATCGGGAAATTTTGCGATCGCTAAAAGAACCAGCACAAACACCCGACACCGCCAAAGTTTTGACCCCCGAACAAGCAGCAGCTTTGGATACCATCAACAACTTACCAGGATTCGCCCAAGTCTTATTACATGGCGTAACAGGTTCCGGGAAAACCGAAGTATACTTACAAGCGATCGCCCCAATTTTAGAACAAGGAAAATCCGCCCTAGTTTTAGTTCCAGAAATCGGATTAACACCACAACTAACCGATCGATTTCGCGCCCGTTTCGGCAGCAAAGTCTGCGTCTATCACAGCGCCCTTTCCGAAGGCGAACGATACGACACCTGGCGACAAATGCTAGCTGGTGAACCTCAAGTAGTCATCGGTACTCGTTCCGCCGTCTTCGCCCCCCTACCCAAACTCGGTTTAATCATCCTAGACGAAGAACACGACAGCAGCTTCAAACAAACCTCCAGATCCCCCACCTACCACGCCCGTAACGTCGCGAAATGGCGTGCAGAATTAGTCAACTGTCCCCTAGTTTTAGGTTCCGCAACTCCCTCGTTGGAAAGTTGGATTGAAGTCAGGGGAGATGGGGAGATGGGAGAACAAGGGGAAAATATTCTCCCTACCTCCCCACCTTCCCACTCCCCCAAACACTACCTTTCCCTTTCCGAACGCATTAAATCTCGACCATTACCACCTGTGGAAGTTGTGGATATGCGTCAAGAATTGCGGGAGGGGAATAAGTCTATCTTTAGTCGATCGCTCCAAGAAGCTTTAGAACAATTACAAACCAAAAAAAAGCAAGGAATTCTCTTCATTCATCGTCGTGGACACAGCACCTTTGTCTCTTGTCGCAGTTGTGGATACGTTATTGAATGTCCCAATTGTGATGTGTCTTTGTCCTATCATCACATAGAAGAAAGAGCGCCAGAAATTTTACGCTGTCATTACTGTAACTTCATCCGTTCTCATCCCGAAAATTGCCCAGAATGTAGTTCTCCCTACTTAAAATTCTTTGGTAGCGGAACTCAAAAAGTAACAGAAGAATTAAGAAAGTTATTTCCCCAATTGCGAGTCATTCGTTTTGATAGCGATACTACTCGCACTAAGGGAGCTCATCGGACTTTACTCACACAATTTACTAATGGCGAAGCTGACTTATTAGTGGGAACGCAAATGCTCACTAAAGGTTTGGATATTTCCCAAGTTACTTTAGTCGGAATAGTCGCCGCCGATGGTTTATTACATTTATCCGATTATCGCGCTACAGAAAGAACATTTCAAACCTTAACTCAAGTAGCAGGTCGCGCAGGTCGAGGCGATGACCCCGGTCGAGTAATTCTGCAAACTTACACTCCCGAACATTCGGTAATTCAAGCAGTTAAAAAACATGATTTCCAGTCATTTATCCAGACAGAATTACCCCAAAGAGCAGAATTAAATTATCCTCCTTATGGGCGGTTAATTCTCATCCAATTAAACAGTATAAATCCTGTAGAAGTTCAAGAAGCTGCCCAAATGTTAGCAGGTTGGTTGCGTCCCCCAGAAAATACTAATAGTTATGCGATTTTGGGGCCAGCACCCGCTAGTATTATGCGAATAGCTAATCGGTATTATTGGCAAATTCTTCTCAAATTACCACCAAATATAATTGTGGAATTGCCTAATTTTAACGAGTTACGTGATTTATGCCCGAAGTCAGTTAGTTTGACGATCGATGTTGACCCCATAAATATGATGTGATTGGAGACAAGGGCACAAGGGCACAAGGGCACAAGGGCACAAGGGCACAATTTAATTCTCCCCTGCTCCCATAGCAGAATCAAAGGAAAAAAATATTAAGTGTAATCAATTGGGTAATTTCACTGGGAATCACTACCTTTAGTTTCCCTTGTTCCCTAAGTTTTCCTTTGTAAAAAATTCAACCCATTGTAAGAGTTACTCTGCATTAGGCTTAAATAGAACCGAGTGGAGATGGATAAAATATCCCTAGAAAATTTACTTAGGGTTGGTTTTTAATTATCACTGAGAATGCCAAATTATGCCAAAACTCTGATTTGTTCCTGCGAAAATATACGGAAATAAGTTCCCATTCCTGCTAAAAAACTTTGTTATATCTTGGCTAAAAAAGCTGTTCTTGTATCTTTGTATCTTCACAATGAGAAGGCTAAATTTATAAACATAAGTACAAGAAATAAGAGCAGGACAAATAAATGAACACTCGCATTACATCAACCTTACTGAAAACCCTTGTTGCCACAATTAGTATTATTTCCGTCACCGGACAAGCTGCCTCTGCCTTCGATTTAAAACCGGGAACCGCATTGAGTTTATCTTTTGAATGTTTGAATGATACTGAAGGTCTTGTCACCGGAAAAAATGCCAAAGATGCTAACGGCTGGCAATATGCGTTTGATTCCAATAAAGATGGGATGAATGGCAATTACTGGGTTGGGTCTGCACCAGGAAAAACAAATCCTTATGATTTCTCCGGTATGGCTTTTAAAGAAACCGCTACCAGCGTTATTATCGCCATCAATAGTAATATGCTGTTAACCGGACAAGCTGAATCGGGAGTTACAGGTGGTCAAATCGGATATGGTGATTTGTTTTTGAATATGTCGGGTAAGAACTTTTTACCAGCTATGCAAAGCGGCGATTTATTTGGTATTCACTTCGCTAGCGCAAATGCTTCTGGCGTATCGCAGTTGGGTGTCTATAGTGCTGTTCAAGCTAAGACAGTTACTAATATTAAGGATGGTTACACTGTTCAAACTTATGGAGGTTTGGCAGGTGGCAATAATTCTTATGAAAGTCAGGTCAAACAAGGTGGTGGCACTGTAGGTTATGGTGATTTAACCAGTAGCTACTTTACCAATAACGGACAGAACAAAACATTTAATCTCAACGAAATTGCTTCTGGAACATATCTTGGTGGGATCAATTTCTTAGCACAGGGCGCTGTAACACAGCAATTACTAGGCACAGGCTATAATGCTACAAAATTCAAAGGTACGCAAACCATTGCCTTTGAGTTCAATAAATCTGTGTTTACTCCTGCGGCTTCCGTTCCTGAACCTACTACTCTGGGCGGTTTGGCACTGATTGGTGTTACCTTGACTGCTAGCAAGTTACGCAAAAAAAATGCTAAATGTCAAGAAGCGTAAACTGGGATTGAGGAAAGTTTTTGCATCTACAATATAAGGTTTTTTATAACTAAGTGAGAAAAAGAAGGATTTCAGTCAATAAAACAATAATGGGTGTAGTCATCAAAAATGGGGAAATGGTAGTCTTACCATTCCCCATTTCTACTTCTGGGAAGAAGAGGTGGGGAGGTGGAGGGAGTAGAAGAGGTAGTTGAGTTATTTCCGCTCATCTCCCTATCTCCTCTGCACTTTAAGCGGGACAAACCGAAGCATTTGTTCCGTCTGGTTTTAGTTGTTGATAAGTTATACTAAATCGCCCAACTGCACCCGGAGTTGCACTAGTTACTAATAAGTTATAAGTGCCAGTTGTCGGGATTTTTGTGCGAATTACTGCATCAATTGAATTTTCCTGTTTAGGTTGTTGCTCTACCATCTGACCATTAGGAGCATAAAGTACCGCTACAGGATTAATTAATAATGGATTGACCTGTAATGTATCTCCACTTCTTTGGGTAGCACTACCTCCAACTAAACTAACTCGAATTAGTTGATCTTTTTGCCCATTCAACAAGTACTTTTGAAACCGTCTACCCTGAAAGCGAAAATCACTTGTTGAGAGTCTACCCTGGATAGTTTTGTTACATTCTAAGCGGGTAGAATTGGAAATTTTCGCCGGAGATGGCAGTTGACTTTGGGCAATTAGAACTTGATTATTATTGGTTTGTTTGGGCATTAATGCTTGCACCAAACCATCAGGAAACCACAGTGAATTACTGGCAATTGTCAAACAAAACCCTAAAAGGCAAGAAGCTAGATATAAACACAATTTTGCCAGGTAGCTTTTTTGAAAATTTTTTGTCACAGATCCCACCTTTTAAGTTATTCCCAATATTTCTGAGTTGACTGATGCAACAATCAACTCTTTATGCTACACCAGTTGGACTACTCCACAAACGTTGGAGCATCCGATCGATCTCTTCTGCCTGTTCTTCTTTTCCTTGGGATTTAAACAAATCTCTGGCTTTTTTAAAGGCTTCGATAGCTTGGTCTTTTTGACCAGAACGACTCATAATTAAACCTAAGTTAGCATAAGCTTCGGCAAATTCTGGCTGAATGCGAATCGTTTCTTGCCACTGTTTAATTGCTGCTTCTATTTGTCCTTGTTGGGCGAGAACGTTGCCTAAATTATAATGGGCTTTGGCGTAGTTGCGATTAATCTTAATTGCTGCTTTATACTCTTTTTCGGCACCTGTAAAATCTTCTTGTTGCACGAGCATATTGCCCAAGTTATAATGAGCTTCTGCCATGTTTGGTTGAATGGTTAAGGCTTGACGATAAGCGGCGATCGCTTCTGCATTTTTACCTTGAGTTGCTAAAGCTACTCCCATATTTAATTGGGCTGCTGCTAACTTGGGATTTAAATTCAGGGCTTTTTGGTATTTAGCGATCGCTTCCTCCAATTTCCCTTGCTGTTGCAAAGAAATGCCCTGTTCATAGTAATCTTGAGCTTGTTCTTTGTTCTGTGAAACTTCAGCAACTACACTCTCGACAGTTGGCTGATCTGTTCCCTGTTTCTGCCAACTTGACTCAGATAACGCTGGTGCAGGATTACTTAGGGTGATACCAGTCACAGCCGCAGTTAACAGGTTGATGAAAAAATAAGTGTTTTTAATCATTGACATAAACTAAAAAGTGTGAATTAGGAGCCATAGCTGCTTTTCGCAGATTAAAACCCATGATATCGTCATCGAAAAGAAAAGGTCTTGTTTTGCCAAAAGTTTTGTGGCACTAATTCTTTTTGGATGGCTAAAACTGCGGCTTGAGTGCGATCGCGCACTTCCAGCTTTTGTAAAATGGCATGAACATGGACTCGCACTGTGCCAATGGTAATGTAAAGCAGTTCCGCAATTTCCTGGTTAGTTTTTCCCGCCGCTATTAGCGCTAAAATTTCCTGTTCCCGGCGAGTCAGGGGATTAGTTAATATTTCTGATGATTTAGGATCTGAAGGTGGATTTGTAGCAAAGGCGGCGCGAATTTCGGCAGTAACGGTTTGATCCCACCAAGATGCACCTGCGGCGACAGAACGCAGCGCCAAAATTAAAACTTCTGCTTCAATACCTTTGAGACAATATCCTTGAGCACCTGCGGCAATTAAGCGTTCGATCAGAGGTTTTTGGGAATGGGAAGTTAAAACTAAAATCGGCAATTGTGAATGTTGTTCTTTGATGCGGCGACAAGCTTCCACACCGCCAATTCCCGGTAATCCCACATCTAACAGCACGACATCGATGGGATATTGATTTGCTAATTCTACAGCCGTTTCGCCGTCGGTGGCTTCTGCTACTATTTCTATTCCTGGTTCCTGTTGCAAACGCATATACAAACCCAGGCGAAATAGTTCATCATCTTCTACTAAAAGTATCCGCAAAGGTGCAGGTTTCATTACGAATTCTCAGAAATTAGTGGGGAAGTTGGGAGTCGAAAACCAAACAAGGCACCGGAAGGAGAAAGGTTTTCTGCCCAAATTGTACCGCCATGTGCGGCAATAATTTGCCGACTTAGATATAAGCCTAGCCCAGAACCTTGACTTTGGCGATCGCTATTTCCTTGGTAAAAGCGCTCAAATAAGTGAACAAGTTCATCCATCGGTATTCCTTGTCCACTATCTAAAATTTTCACTACTTGTTGATGGTAATCACTTTCTAATCTCACTTCTACTTTGCCACCACGGAGAGAATGATTAATTGCATTAATTAGGAGATTAGTAAATACTCGCTGTAATTGTAAAGCATCACCATTTACCCACAAATTTTGGCGAAAATTGGATGCGCCATAATTAAGCGTAATATGCACGCGCCGAGAAGCTGCTAATTCGGTCAAAGTAGCGATTACTTCTTCCACTAATGAGCCTAAATTAACTGGTTTTAATTGCAGTTTTAATCCTTCGGCATCATAGTGATAAATATCTAAGAGCGTTTCGACTAATTGTAGCGTTGAGCGATGAGAACGGATCATCATTTCTAACACTTTACGTTGAGCAAAACTACATTCACCAAATTGTCCTTTTTGAAAAGATTTAATTGTTTCAATCGCCCCCAAAAGGGGAGTTTTTAAATCGTGAGTCAGCGTCGAAACAAAATCTTCTCGCATACTGGCTAATTGTTCTTGGTAACGTAACTGAGTTTGTTGATTAGCAATTGCTTCTTCATAATAACGAATGCGATCGCTTAACCAACCTGTTACCAAAAGTGCCAATACTGCAATTAACCGATTTGCCAAAGTTGGTAGAAAGAAATGTTCACGAGGTATCAGTAAATTTAACAATGTTAACGCCGAAGCTGTTAATGTTACTTGCAAATTTGCTTTTCTACCTAAACGGTAATTAGTCAATAAAATTGGCCCTGTATAAAGGTAGCCAAATACATATTCCGAGGGTGTGGCATATTCTAAAGATATGACGATCGCAAATGCGATCATAATCATCACCCAAGTATTTTGGCGGATATTTTTAGTAAAAATAGTTGCTTTCATAGTTCATTATAAATCTTATTAACTTAATTTTATCTACTCCCGTACTGTCACACTAACTTCACTTAAAAAAGTATTTTTAGGGTGCGTTACGCGGCGCTAACGCGCCATCCCACAATATTATATTTAAAGTCCCTACCTAATTCCTAATTATATTAGCGTAATACCTCAGAACAAATCACAACTATACTTCGAGATATAGACCTGCATATAACTGTAAATATAGGTCACACCTGAAAGCTATCTAAAAATATATAAGCCAGATATATATCAACTTTAATAACCAGATTTAAACAAATTTCTATCACTAGTATGATGCCAATAGCTCTCAAATAATGGAAGATTGTTGAAAGAATGTAAATCAGTTAAAAACATCATGGAAACTATAGCAATGAACCTCTCCAGACGCAGAGGACACTCCAGAGAAGAGAAGGAGGAGTTCATAAATTCCCTAGAACTTCTATGCAAACATGATTAAACCCATTTTTTAAGGACATTGAACATAACAATCTGGTAAATATTTATGTGGCAAGGCTTTCTACAAATTGCACTGACTATCGT
>JBAVZX010000386.1:0-6637 GCA_049589015.1 Phormidium sp.
CATGGTTAGCTGCTTGGGCTTCAAGCGCTGCTTGTTGAAGTGCTGATTGGTAAAATTTTAAAACTGCAAACATTAAAGCATTTCGTAATTCTGCGGCAGCATCAATTTCGACTTGTTTCCAAGGCAAAGATTTTTCTCTTACTGTTTCTTTCCATAATTCAAAAGAACGACGGGGCGAAAGATATATAACTTCATCATTTTTAATGATCGCAGATTCTTTTGGATCTCCCCCCCAATTTACGGTTTGAATTACTTCTGGTCTTAACCAAATTATTTGGTAAGAAATGTCATTAACAAAGATAGAAATTGCCAGTAAACCACTGGCTAATTCTTTGATTTGTTTGGCTGCGGGATAAATTTGGGAAAGGTAGTTGGTATGAAATACTTCTTGTTGGCTGTAATTATGCAACCAATTAATTAAAGCTTGAATATCTTTGATTTCTGGAGTTTTGCCAACTAAGGTTATTTTCTCACCAAATGAAATAATTACACCTTCAGCATTTACTAGTTCTAATAAACTATTTTTATCGTCGTTAAAAATCTTATGGTTGACATTTTTGGCCAATAAAATATTTTTTAATTCCTCTTGAATAGATTTGATTTTCTCAGTATATTTTTCAAATTCTTGTTGTTGTTTGTTAATAATTTCTAGGGACATTACTTGCCCTAACAATTCACATACTTTGCGAATTTCATAAGTTACATATTGAGGGGAATAATGATGACATACTATTAGTCCCCAAAGTTTTTTATCCGTGATTAACGAAGTACATAATGATGCCACAACTCCCATATTTTGCAGGTATTCTATGTGAATGGGAGAAACGCTTCTGAGAACTGATAAACTTAAATCTAAGGGAGCATTTGTGAGAGGATTATTTTGGGGTATAATTGGCACTGGTTGATAGTTTATATCAGCAATTAATCTGAGCAAATTTTGATAGTACAACTTTCGTGCTTGCTTGGGAATATCAGATGCAGGATAATGTAAACCTAAAAATGGTTCTAATCCTTGTCGCTTATCTTCAGCAATTACTATACCACTTTCATCTGGCTCAAATTGATAAATCATTACTCGGTCATAACCAGTAATTTTTCTGACTTCTTGGGCTAATAATTCAGTCATCTCCTGAAAATTATTGGCTTTTTTAATATTCATAATTGCGGACTTAGCTAAATGGTAAAAGCTGAGAGTGGAAAATTGTTCTTTAACTAAACATAGTTCCATTTCTAAAATTAAGACCCCATCGTAGCGATGAATTATACATTCAAACTCTTTGGTGGAGTCAACAGTTTTTAGGGAGAGATTCAGCGGATTATATATTTCTATATTTTCTGTGGCTAAACATTCTCGTAGTTGATTAAGTTGGGCTTGATTTAAGAACTGAGCTAAACTATGATTAATTAATGATTCTGCCGGGATGTCAAAAAGTTCTGCTGTATTCTGGCTAGCCTGAAGAATAATTAAATCCGGTTCTTGAAGAGTTAACAGTACACCATGAGGCTGGATCAGTCCAGGAGTATGGATAGCCTCGCGATCGCAATTTGTCAAATCAACTAATTCTGGGGGAATAAGCTTTGTAAAATCCATTTTAAGAAAAGACGAAGAACTAAATGTTGTGCTGGTAAAAGTAAACCAATGATTCCTTTGTAACACGAGTTACCAGCCTAAGCTGCCAGATTGAACATTATTTAATAACTAGCAAAAGGTGTTAAATAAATAAGTATAATTTTGGCAATATCATCGAAGGATAACCGTGACAGTAAATCAGCCTCTCAAAAACTATATTAATGGGGAATGGCAGACATCTAGCGCCAGCAACTACTTACAAGTAGTTAACCCTGCCACCACTGAAGTATTAGGTGTTGTACCATTGTCTCCTGCGACTGAGGTAAACGCAGCAGTGGCAGCCGCAGCAACAGCGGGAAAACTTTGGCGACAGACTCCACCCACAGAACGAGTGCAATATTTATTTAAATTAAAAAGTTTGTTAGAAGAAAATTTTCAAGATTTAGCAGAAACCATAACTATCGAGTGTGGTAAAACTTTAACAGAATCAAAAGGTGAGTTGCGAAGGGCGATCGAAAATGTGGAAGTCGCCTGTGGTATTCCTATATTAATGCAGGGATATAACTTAGAAGATGTGGCAAGGGGAATAGATGAATTTATGATTCGTCAACCTTTGGGTGTAACCGCCATAATTTGTCCGTTTAATTTTCCCGGAATGATTCCTTTTTGGTTTTTACCATACGCCATTGCTTGCGGAAATACGGTAATTGTTAAACCTTCGGAAAAAGTACCTTTGACAATGGAAAAAATTTTCCAATTGTTAGAACAAACCCAACTACCTAAAGGAGTAGTAAATTTAGTTAACGGTGCGAAAGAAGCGGTTGATGCTATTTTAGATCATCCTACAATTCGGGCAATTAGTTTTGTTGGTTCTACACCAGTCGCTAAATATATTTATAGTCGTGCTGCTGCTAATGGGAAGCGCGTTCAATGTCAAGGAGGCGCGAAAAATCCAATTATCGTTTTACCAGATGCAGATATAGAAACAACGGTAAAGATTGCGGCTGATAGTGCTTTTGGTTGTGCGGGACAACGTTGTTTAGCGGCATCTTTGGCGGTGACAGTTGGAGAAGCAAAAGATAGTTTTACGGAGGCGATCGCTAACACCGCATCTAACCGCGTGGTAGGATACGGTTTAGATCCGAATGTAGAAATGGGCCCAGTAATTTCTCCCGAAAGTAAACAAAGAATTGAAAACTTAATTCAACTTGGTATTGATGAAGGGGGAAATTTATTAGTAGATGGGAGAAAACCGCAAATTTCGGGTTATGAAAAAGGTAACTTTATTAAACCGACAATTTTACAAAACATTAACCCAACTGGAGAAAGTGCTCGCACAGAGATTTTTGGCCCAGTGTTAGGTTTAATTCACTTAGATACAATTGAGGATGCGATCGCATTTGTCAACAGTGGCGAATGGGGAAACATGGCTTGTTTATTCACTTCAAATGGTGCCGCCGCTCGGAAATTCCGTTATCAAGCCGAAGCTGGTAATATTGGCATTAACATCGGTGTAGCTGCGCCAATGGCATTCTTTCCTTTTAGTGGTTGGAAAGCCAGTTTCTTCGGTGACTTACACGGACAAGGAAGAGACGCAGTAGAATTTTTTACCCAAACAAAAGTAATTGTCGAACGTTGGCCCAAAGATTGGTCAAGGCAATTTTAAATTTTCTTTCCTCGGTTCATTGCCAGGTAGACACTAAGATTGAGCGTAAGTTTGTCTCAGTGTTTCTTCAATTGAACCTAAATTTTTGAAAGTCTCCCGTAGTTGATGAGATTTGGTTTTTCGCTCTCTTAAAATCACTTTTAATCGCTCTAAAAATTGAAGATCTGGGTCATTTTTTAGGGCGATTTCAGCAGCTTGCAAAACCTTAGTTGCATTCAGGAAAATATCTTCATTATCAAACCCTGCTTTGGCTGAAATTTGGTGCAAAGCTGCATCGGGAACAATAGCTCGACCCGCTAAAGTTTTATCTAACACAAGACCTTTTAACAATGCCAGTAACCCTGCATAAATAGAAAAATCATCACAAGAATCACAAGCCTTAAACTCTATCCGACCTACTTCTGCTGGAATACGGGCAATTTTTGTTAATGAAGGTTGACTTTTAATCAGCTGTTCCTGTTTTTCAACAAACACGAGGGTTGCCGATCTTTTCCCTGTTCTGATAAATGTCCTCACTGACAACCCTTCCCATAAACCGCCATTATAAAAAGGAGAACTATAACTAAAAGGAACAATATATGGACTGTAATAAGTTAACTTTTTACCTATATCAATTACCTCTTCTATAGCTAAATCTACTACAGAAATATTTAAATCTGGCCCATAAGAAACCATATAGATATAAGCTGTTTGTTCATCTGGAAAAGCTTGTAATTGCTTAATTTCAAAATCATTTAAGGGTACTTGGGGTTCAAAAATACAAGTATAGGGATTAAAACTTACTAAAACAGGTGAAAAACCAAAACTAGCAGCTTCCTCCCTTAATAAAGAAAAACTTGCTGTTAATTCATCAATTGCACCTTGAATACTGGAATGTATAGTTGTTCTAATTTCGATGCCTTTAGCTATACAATCAATTAATTCCCCTGAATTAGCAAATCTTTCAAATCCCTCAATATACCATCTTTTATTTCTAATGCCAGCATCACCAAGTCTTAATTGTAAACTATCATTAGCGTATAGAGGTAATTTATCAACTATTTGCTGGAAATCGGGGAATTTTGTACAAGAAAAATCAGCAAAATTTCCTTCATGGTTAAGAAAAGCTACTTCATGTTCAATTCCAAAAGAAAACATATCAATACTAAATCTAGCCCATCATATTATATTATAACAGTTTTCATCTTTATAAAGCAAAGAGTGTCTGTTTTAGGCAACAAGGAACCGAAAATAAAATTTAGACAGATTTAATTGGGAGCAATGACAATTAAATAGTCATATTCTGTCAATATATAATGTGTTGGAGGGTTAGAAATTACTTCTCCTTCATCGTCTTTTTGTACAGCGATTACAGTAGTTTGATGGTATTGTTTCATATAGATAAAAACTTCCAAAAATGTTAAACCTATTTGCTCTTTTAGCAAAGGAATTTTATAAATTTGATTACCATCTTCAGGGCTTAAAATGTCAGAAACTACTTGAGTAATGCCATGATTAATAGTCGCTTGATAAATCAACATACTACTTAACTCGCTGCTGACAATTATTTCATCAGCATTAGCTCTTTTACAGGTTTGAATATAACCTGGATCTACTAATTCTACAATTGTGTAAGTATTACGATTAATACTTTCTACAGTTAAAGTAGAGAGAATAACTTTGGCATCACGAGCCAAATTCTCTAAACTGTCATCGCCTAAAATTATGACAGTTTTAGCCTCATTTACATTAGCACGATTTAAGGTTTCGTCAGATACTTGACCTTGAATAAAAAATAAATATTTATCATCAACTGGCTTACTGTCAATATTGGCAATTAAAACTATGGGTGTTGTTTTGGTTTGGCTGTTAAAGCGCAATTCATTCAAAATTAATTTGGCGCGATAATTCCATTCACATAATATGATGTGCTTTTTCACCTGAAAACTAGTCATACCTCGATCTTCTTTGATTTTTCTATCTACTAAAATACTAGCAATAGTAGCACTGAATGTAGCCAAGATCACAATACTAAAAAACATATTGACGATCGCAATGAACCTTCCCCCAAAAGTGATGGGTGTAATGTCACCGTAACCAACAGTAGTTAAAGTAACAATACTCCACCACAAAGCATCGATAATTGACAAATTAGGTTCTAAGAATGATAAACCGATCGAACTAAATGCGAGGATAATTCCTATAGCAAAAATTAAGCGATCGAGCTTTTCTCGTTGTAAAAAGTGCCAGAACCTTTGGCTAGAAATTAATAAACTGGTATCTGGCGCTTTTGTTGTTTGCAAAATAGTTTACTCCTTGATTAGCAATAGTGGAAGGGTGCGTTAGTAACGCACCCTACGAATAGAGTTTTTGCGTAAGTCCTAAAAAGTTAAGTTTATTCTAACAGCGAATTAGTTGATTCCTGAGTATTTCTATTGTCGATCGGCATTACCAAAATTTTATCAACTCGGTTGCCATCCATATCTACTACTTCAAAACAAAAACCTTTCCACTCAAATTTATCGGTAGCGGTGGGAATTCTGCCTAAATGTGCCATGACTAAACCACCCATTGTGTTGTAACTACCTCTTTCTTCGCGAGTTAATTCGGCAATTTCAAACATTTCTAAAAATTCATCTACAGACAACATTCCATCAATTAACCAAGAACCATCTTCTCGTTGCACAGCTGAGGGTTCATCAGCATCATAAACCGAAGGAATATCACCGACAATTTCCACTAAAATATCATTGAGAGTAACTAAACCTTGAATTACCCCATATTCATCAACGACAAAGACAATATGAGTTCCCGTTTGTTTAAACATTTCCAGAACTTTTAACCCTCTGGTACTTTCGGGAACAAACAAAGGTCGGCGCAAAGATGCAGATAAATCTAAAGGTTGAGAGTTTAAACAGCGAGAGAGAATATCGGTGACAGGTAACACACCAAGGACATTATCTAACTCTCTTTGACAAACTGGAAAGCGAGAATGTTGGCTATTAGTAATTTTTTGCCGAGTCACTTCGGCGGAATCTTCGATATTTAACCAAACAATTTCCGGTCTGGGTGTCATTAAGGCGCTGACTGGTCGATCGCCTAAACGAAACACCCTTTCCACCATATCTTGTTCCGCTTCTTCAAAAGTTCCCGCCTCCGTACCTTGTTCAATTAACACTTTAATTTCTTCTTCGGTTACTTCCGGTTCCGCAGAAGGTGTAATTCCCAAAACTCGGATGATTAACTGAGTAGAAGCACCCAAAAAATAAACTAAAGGCGCAGTAATTGTTGACAAAAATCGCATTGGTATGGCAACAATTGTTGCAATGGGTTCGGGACTATTTAACGCCATGCGCTTTGGCACTAATTCACCGATAATTAAAGTTAAATAAGTAATAATTAAAATGGCAACTACGGAAGCG
>JBAVZX010000387.1:0-9161 GCA_049589015.1 Phormidium sp.
GCAAATCAGCCACCAGCAGCAGTAAATGATGATAATCCCTTTACAATTAAATTCCCTACTGCGAATAATGCGGGGAAAAATAATGCAGCAACTTCCCCAAATCCCTTCCTTTTCAGCCTGCCAAATAATAACTCCAATGGGCTGAACTCAACCGAAAGCACAACTACAAATTCAAATAATTCCAATGCCTTGCAAACAGCATTAGACCGTGCTAATGGTTATAATCAGACAAATATTGACGCTAATGGCAACGAAAAAAACCCATTACAAGCAGCACTGGATCGCCAACTTAACCCCAATAATAGCTCTAGCAATTCAACATCTACGACCAACCAATCAGGACAAAGCAACATTAATTTAATAGCACAGCCTAATCAATTATCTCCTTTATTAGGCACAACTCCTTATAACAATTCCGGCTACACAACAACCATTCCTAACTCTGGAATTCCTGTACAAGGAACAGTTCCTCTGACACCTTATTCTAATATTTCTGGTAACACCACAACTTTACCAGCGCAAGTTCCCACAACTGGTGTACCATCCAATATACCTAATGTTTACAATCCTGGGTTGACAAATAATGTACCTAATTCCTATACTTACCTCAATCAACCCCAAGTACCAACTACGACACAAACTTTACCCAGTAGCAGTGGTGTAAATAATTCTAATTTTGTTAATTCGGGAGTTCAAACAACACCGAATCAAGTCCAAAATGCACCAGCACCTTTCTCAGTTCCTAGAAATCCTCCCGGAAGGAATATCGGTGGTGGTCAAATTAATACGTTTTCAAATCCTTAAACTGGTAACGAGAAACCCGGTTTTTTGAAAAAACCGGGTTTCTCAAGCTTAATCAATTAGAAGCGATCAATCACCGCTTGAGCAAATTCCGAACACTTCAAAGGTGGTTCTACAGGTGGTTCCATTAACCGGGCTAAATCGTAAGTAACTTGACGATTAGAAATAGCCCCACCAATACCTTTTTTAATCAAATCAGCAGCTTCTTGCCAACCCATAAATTCAAACATCATTACCCCAGAAAGGATAACTGAAGCTGGGTTAATCCGATCTAAACCTGCGTGTTTTGGTGCAGTACCGTGAGTCGCTTCAAAAATCGCGCATTCATCGCCAATATTAGCACCAGGACCCATGCCTAAACCACCAACGATCGCAGCCGCAGCATCCGAGAGATAATCTCCGTTAAGATTCATGGTTGCCAAAATGGAATATTCATCGGGACGGGTTTGGATTTGTTGGAAAATACTATCAGCGATGCGATCGTTCACCATCACCAAATCTTTCCATTTTCCATTACCATGAGTTTCCCAAATTGAATTTAAAACCTCTTCAACTTCCTGGCAAACTTGGGCTTTCTTCTCCTCAGTTAAAGCATCATAACCCGGATCAATTTTCCGAGCATTATCTTCAATAGAAAGATCAGGTTTTCTTTCTTTATTACTGAGAATCCAAGATTCCCGTTCCGTCACACATTCGGCGCGAAACTCACTAGTCGCTAACTCATAACCCCAGTCACGGAAAGCACCTTCAGTGTATTTCATAATATTGCCCTTATGCACCAAAGTCACTTGCTGCTTATTTTTGGGCAAAAGTAAAGCTTGCTTCATAGCGCGACGAACCAGGCGTTGCGAACCAGTTTTACTAATTGGTTTAATCCCAATACCGGAGTCGAGGCGAATTTGTTTGTTCCCATGTTCGGGAGTAGCGGGAATGAAATCATCATTGAGGATGTGAATCAACTTTTGGGCAATTTCCGTACCTTCACGCCACTCAATACCTAAGTAAATATCCTCGGTATTTTCCCGATAAATAATCACATCTAACTTTTCGGGAGTTTTGTGCGGGGAAGGAACACCAGAGTAGTAGCAACAGGGACGAATACAAGCGTAAAGGTCGAAAATTTGCCGCAATGCCACATTTAAAGAACGAATACCGCCGCCGATGGGTGTTGTCAAAGGGCCTTTGATTGCGACACCGTATTCTTTAATTGCGGTTAGGGTGTCTTGGGGCAAATACTGGTAAGTTCCGTAGAGTTCACAAGCTTCGTCACCAGCATAAACTTTAAACCAGCTGATTTTGCGGTTGCCACCGTAAGCAGCTTCTACCGCCGCATCAAAAACTTTTTGGGCGGCGGGCCAAATATCCACACCTGTACCATCGCCACGAATAAAAGGAATGATCGGGTTATCGGGAACTTTGGGTTCACCGTTCTCGAAAGTAATGCGTTCACCTGTAGTTGGGGGTGTAATTTTGTCGTACATAATCCACTAGTAGATCCGAAATAGCACAATATTAGAAAAGCCTAGACGATACACCTAACGGTACGCTGCGCGAACGCACCATTTGGTATTGTCGGGTACACTGTCTGTGGTGAAGGGCAAATTTTTAACAATGATTTCAGGTGTTTACACTTTAGCTGAATTACAAAAAGCGATCGCCTCCACCCCAAATCAATGGCGACCTTTGGTATTTACCAACGGTTGTTTCGATTTACTCCATGTAGGTCACATTCGTTACTTACAGGCAGCAAAATCCTTGGGGCGATCGTTAGTTGTTGGGTTAAACAGCGATCGATCAACACAAACCATTAAACCAAACCGCCCTGGTCTGCCACAGCGACCCATAATACCAGAAATTCAAAGAGCCGAAGTACTCACCGCCTTAAAACCCGTCGATGCTGTCGTAATTTTTTCTGAAACTACAGCCTCTCAACTTATAACAGCCTTAAAACCTGATATCTATATTAAAGGGGGCGACTATAGTTTAGAAACTCTCCCAGAAGCAACCGTAGTGCAAGCTTATGGTGGGCGCGTAGAATTAATTCAAATCGAAATTCCCACTTCCACCACAAGTATAATTAATCGCATTTTACAAGGCAATCAAGGTAAAAGGTAGAAGGTAGAAGGCAGAAGGTAAAATTCCCCTTGTCCCCTTGTCCCCTTGTCCATACCTCTCTACCTCTAAATCAGAAACATAATCCAATGAACCATGAACGATACTGATATAGTGCTGTTAAAATCTGAACGCAATATTGACTACATTCCCCTGGAAACACTGCTGAAAGCACAAGACTTTCAAGCGGCAGATCAAATTACCCTAGAAAAGTTATGTGAATTGGCTGGAGTTGAAGCAACACAAAGAAAATGGTTGTATTTTACTGAGGTTGAAAATTTTCCGGTTACTGATTTACAAACGATCGATCAACTCTGGTTGAATTACTCCGAAGGTAAATTTGGCTTTTCTGTCCAAAGGGAAATCTGGCTCTCTTTAGGAAAAAATTGGGAAAAATTATGGCCGAAAATCGGTTGGAAGGCAGGGAATAATTGGACAAGATACCCTAACAAATTTACCTGGGATCTGAGTGCGCCCAAAGGACACTTACCCCTTTCTAACCAACTACGAGGAGTGCGAGTCATGGCATCCTTATTATCTCATCCAGCTTGGACGACTTCAGGCGATCGCTAGAAAATTCGTGACTAGGGACTGGGCTGGTTATGGTACTCGGAATGTCTAGATTTTTGAGGATGATGATTTTTCCCAATCCCCAGTTTCCCAATCCCCAATCCCCAAGATATTCTTAGGAAAAGATTTCCCAACACATTTGCCAAGGGAATAGAGGGCGTGGTAGTACGTCCAGTGAGAGTAACACCTTACAAAATGGTTGTGTTAGGCAAGTGAGATATTTGTCTATAAAACCTATAACTATTACTATTTTCGGAAAAAATGTTTGTCTCGAAGGTATTTGGGGAACTTTAAGAATAGCTATAAGCCATCAGGCAGTAGCTAAGTAAATTTCACGTTAATTTAATTATGCGGGTAGCAGTTGGCATGGTAAGCCCTGAAAACAATCTATTTTTGGGTTTGAATGGTGTAACACCTCAAGCAAGAGAGCAACAACGCCTCATAGCTTTAGCAGAATCTGGACTACTGCAAGCAGAAAATATCCCGATTTTCGATGAGGCGACACAGACAGCAGCCCATTTTCTAGATGCACCCATCTGCATCTTGGGCATTATGGACAAAGATCGGCAAATTTTCAAGTCTGCTGTTGGTTTATCACGATTAGGTTTAATGAATCAGCTGGCGGCATCTCGTCAGTTGTTGCGCTCAGAATCTTTTTGCGATCATGTGGTAGAAAGTCAAAGAGTGCTGGTGATTAATGACGCTGCCACCGATCCAGTTTTTGCTAAAGGTTTATTAGTGCAGCATTACGGTATCCACGCCTATTTGGGAGTACCACTATTAACCCGCAGTGGACACTGCTTGGGTACTTTAGCGGTGATGGATAAAATAGCACGTAACTTTTCGAGCAAGGATATCGAGTTTTTAGAACTCATGGCTCGCTGGATGATGAGTGAGTTTGAGCGGAGTCGCTTGGAAACTAACGTCGAACCTCCGGGAGTGATGGTGAATTTAAATACCCAAGTCATTTCCCAATCTCAACCTAATGAGCAGTTGGGAGCTAATCAAATTCAAGTTAAACTGCTAGGACAAATCACCCAGGAACTCAGAACACCCCTAACTTCGGTTTTGGGAATGGCTAGCGTTTTGGGCAGGGAAATTTATGGCCCTTTGACAAAAAAACAACGGGAATACCTGGAGATTATCCAAAACAGTGGTCAATATTTACTGTCTTTGGTTAATGAAATTTTGGCTTTGGGAGAACTAAATGCTGATGATCCGAATTTGAATCTTTCGGCAATAGATATTGAAATGCTCTGTCAACAGGCTAGCAATTCTTTGGAAGAAGCGGCTAATCGCAGAGGACAAAAGATTCGGGTTTCTGTGGAACCAGGAAATCGGATTTGGCAACTAGATAAGGAAAAGGTGAGACAGATGCTTTATCATCTGGTATCTAGTTTGCTAAAAACAGCGGATACTGGCTGTGTGGTGCGGGTTCATGTGTCTCGGAAAAATCAGGGGCTAAATATTGCGGTTTGGGTTTCTCATCCTTGGTTAGGAGATAGTTTGCCTCATGTAGAATCTTTCTTGTGCCAATCATCGATGAAGGCGATTCCTGTACTTTCCGAAAGTTTGCCTTCTGAGGCTGAAGATGCGGAAACATGGTCAACTTTGGCGATTCCACCTGAGTACGATCCTTCGGGAATTGAGTCTTCTCTATCAACTGAATTTTCCGATTTAGATAAACAGGTAATGGCGACTAGTCAGGAGGTGGAAATTTCCGCGCATCCTTTAGATAGTGAATCTTGGGAAAATTTGGGTTTGTTACTCAGTTGTCACTTAGCACAAATGCAAGGTGGTAATATCTCGATTCAGGGTTCATCGGAATCAGGTTATCGCTATGTGATCCTGTTGCCTAAAGTGAAGCCTGTGGATGAGTAATTTTAGATGTTGGATTTTAGATTTTGGATTTTAGGTTTAATACGTGCATTCGCAGAGGCGGCGCGAACGAAAATCAGAAATCTAAAATCTAAAATCAGTTGACGGTGTGTCAGTGAACCAAGAATCCTCGTACCTTCAGGTCGAGGAGTGTCAACCATTTTTTTGGTAACTTATGAATTCTGCTTGGCAACAGTTCACTCTGTCTAATTTACCTTTGTATCAGTGGCGGAGTGCGAGTTATTTATACCAATTGGTAGGTTGTTTGGCTGCTTGGCGCAGGGGTAGCTGGCTAATGCAGTGGGGAGAAGCACTGGGGGCTTTATTGGTTAGTCTGGTGTTTGCTCTGGCTCCGTTTGTGTCTAACGATCTGGTGGGCGTGCTACTTTTGGCTTGTGGTGGTTTCTGGCTGCTGCTGACCCTATCGGATGAGGGGGGGGCTGGTGTGACTCCGATTCATTTGCTGGTGTTGCTTTATTGGGGGATTTCGGCGGTAGCAACGGCAATGTCTCCGGTGAAGATGGCGGCGTTGGTTGGTTTGGTGAAGTTGACGCTGTATCTGCTGTTTTTTGTGCTGATGGCGCGGGTGTTACGATCGCCTCGCATCCGTTCTGCTACTATTACTGTTTATTTGTTGGTGGCTTTGATTGTCAGTGTTTATGGGTTACGTCAGTGGATTTTTGGTGCAGCACAGTTGGCGACTTGGGTTGATGCAGAATCGACTTTAGCTAAAACTACGCGAGTTTACAGTTTCCTGGGAAATCCGAATTTACTGGCTGCTTATTTGATACCTGCGATCGCTCTTTCTTTAGCTGCAATATTCGCTTGGCGAGGTTGGATCTGTAAGGCTTTGGCTGTGGTAATGTTTGGGGTTAATTCCCTTTGTTTGATCTTAACTTTTAGTCGGGGCGGTTGGATCGGTTTTGTGGTGATGTCTTTCACTTTTTTGCTGTTGCTGTTTTACTGGTTTAGTGTTTATTTACCGACTTTTTGGCGTACTTGGTCTTTACCGATTTTATTAGGAGGTATGGCGGGTTTTGTGGTGTTGGCGGTGTTGTTTGTGGAACCTGTGCGCGATCGCGTTTTGAGTATGTTTGTTGGGCGAGAAGATAGTAGTAATAATTTTCGCTTGAATGTTTGGGCGGCGGTGCGGGAAATGATTGCCGATCGTCCAATTTTAGGTATTGGCCCTGGCAACACTGCTTTTAATAAGGTTTATCCGCTTTATATGCGTCCTCGCTACACTGCTTTAAGTGCTTATTCTGTGATATTGGAGGTAATAGTAGAAACTGGGTTTATTGGTTTAATTTGTTTCTTGTGGTTGCTTCTCGTTACTTTTAACCAAGGTTGGCAACAATTGCGCCGTTTAAGAGAGTTTGGTAGTCAACAAGCTTTTTGGTTAATGGCGGCGATCGCTACTCTTTTTGGTATGTTAACTCATGGCGCTTTTGATACTGTTTTGTATCGCCCTGAAGTTAATACTCTCTGGTGGTTTATGATTGCTTTGATTGCCAGTTATTACGCTAATTGGAAACCAGGAGTTAGGGACTAGGGACTAGGGACTGGGGACTGGGCACTAGGGACAAGAAGGATTTTTGCCCCTCTGCACCTCTGCACCTCTGCCCTCCTGCACTCCTGCGATGAGTTCTACTTTACCTTGGGGATTTTTGATCCATCCTGTGACTTCAATAATTGGTGTAAGTTTGGATGTTTCTCTAGGGCTAGGTAGGGTGGTATTTTGTCTAGTTTGTATTTCGTTGGGTGGGCGGAAATCTCGCCACACAGTCCTACCTAATAATGTCTCGTTAGGGTTTTCGGGTAAGCCACCGCTGCCAGTAATTGAAAAACTATTACCTTGAGAAGTTCGACAAGTTGGAACGATTTGATCGTTAATGGCGAGAAAATTTTCTGGCAACTGAATTACGCTTTCCGAAGCGCTAGTATCGGGGGTATTTATTTGGACAATTCCGCTAAACTCAGCCCCAAGACTAGAGGTAGCGGTAATATCACTTTCGGGAGTAGTTTGCTGGCGAAAAGTGGTGCCGAAGATGCCCCTAGCATTAATGATTACTCGACCTCCGAAACTTTCTTGAGCATTGGCAGTAATATCGCTATTTTCCAAAGCTACTAAAGTATTTGTATTAATAAAAATGTTGCCGCCATTGGTACTGCTACCACCTAAATCGATCTTTTCACCAGTATCAAGTGTGACTGTGCTGCTAGCGTCAGTGGTAATGTTGCTGTTGTGTCGCAATCGGATATTTTCTGATTGAATGGTAATGTTACCTTGTTCAGCTTGTCTTTGAGTTGCTGTAATTAAAGATTGATTATCTAGTGCGATAACACTGGCAGTGATATTAATATTACCAGCATTTCCTTTGCCTAAGTTACCAACATTAATTCTTCCCCGATCTTGCAAAGTTAATCTATTAGCAATAATGGTTACGTTGCCTGCATTTCCTGTTAACTCCGGTGCCGGAATCAATTTAGTGTTCAAGCTTGTTCTGGCATAAAAACCACTACCAATTCCACCTGTGGCGGAAGTTCCCCGGATTAGTATTTCATCGGCTATTACGTTGATATTTCCGCTTGTACCTGCGCCAAAGGTAGATACAGAAATTACGGCTCCATTTTCTAGGGTAAATTGTTGGGTTTGAATATTGATATCGCCGCCAATTCCGGTGGAAGGAATGGTAGGATTAGAGACGATCGCTGTGAGAGTTGCACCGTCAACTGAGAGTCCTCCCAAAAAAACTTTGTTGGCGATTATTTGTAAATGTCCAGAATTTCCCGATCCATCTGTTCCCATTGCAATTGCTGCGCCGTCTCGCAGGGTTAAGCGATCGCTCGTAACGGTTAAATTCCCTGCGTCTCCAGTACCATTTGTGCGAACAAAAAAGCCAGTACCAATGCCAGTATTGCTTTCATTACTCGGTTTTCTACCAATTAGTTCTATGTTCTCTAAAACGTTAATAAAAACGTTTTTTCCTGGTTGAGAACCTTCATTAACAGACACGATAACTGAGCCTTCTTCTAGTTTCAAGTTTCGGCTTTGTACTTGAAAGTAACCACCTGATAAACCGCTAGTATCGACTGAAGCTGCACCAGAGAAGTTGATATTTCCTAATTCTGTTCCTGGTTGATGTTTAAATGTTATTTGATTGTTGTTTATTTCAATTGGTAATTCACCGCGAACTATTGAAAAAAGTCCTATTGCGCCTGATTCTGCTCTTAAATTACCACCTGCTAAGTTTATTTCTCCGCCTATTAATGCCAAGGTTTTACCTGGTTGTACTGCTAAATTATTGGTTGGATTATTCCTGTCTAGTGCGCCTGTTTGTCTCCCGAAACCGAAATTATGACCTGAACCTTCAACCCTAATTATTCCCGGATTTGCACTGTTAAATTGTAAGCCTATGGGAACATTAATTGTTAGCAATTGTGACGAATTTTGGGGATTTTGGGCGCTAAATTCACTGCCATCACCAAATTTAATGCTACTAGCAGTTGCGGCAATAAATGAACCACCAATGTTAAGTTGAGCATGGCGACCAAAAATAATTCCGTTGGGATTAATTAGAAATAAATTAGTTTGTCCGTTAGCGCGAATTAGACCATCAATATAGGAGAAATTATTCCCTGTAATTCGACTGAAAATGTTTTGAATATTTAAGGAATTGTTGAAGAGAGCTTCGCTGCCAGTAGGAACAGAAAATTCTCTAAAACTATGAAATAGGTTACTCCCTTTTTGAGTACCACCTTCGATGCGGATGTTGTTTTGTCCGGGAATAGTGATGGTA
>JBAVZX010000388.1:0-2351 GCA_049589015.1 Phormidium sp.
GAGCTAAGGGGGAATAAATGAAGCTAGACCAAAGGATGATGAACCAGAAGTAAGCTTTAAAACTTACTCGTTCCACAATTGCCCCAGAAATTAGGGCTGGGGTGATGATGGCGAACATCATCTGGTAAATCATAAATAGTTGATGGGGAATGGTGGGTGCGTAGCCAATGGGATCTGGTTGATCGAAGGCAACACCATTCAAAAATGCCCATTTCAAGCTGCCTAAAATGGGACTCATTATGTAAGGAGGATTGGCTCCTGGTGTTAGTTCGTTGGGGGCAAAGGCGAGACTGTAACCCCACAAGATCCAGGTGACACCAACAACTGCCATTAAGATCAAGCTCATCATCATGGTGTTGAGGACGTTGCGCGATCGCACCAAGCCACCATAGAAAAAGGCTAATCCTGGTGTCATTAACAACACCAATGCTGAGGAAATTAACATCCAGGCACTATCCCCGGTATCGATTTTCGAGGCTTCAGCTGTGGCTGGTGTGATAGCTTCCTGACGAGAGGCATCTGGTAAAGGTGACTCTGGTGCTGGCGAAACTGCTTCCGGCGAGAGTGTTGGAGTTGGAGAGACTAACGTCGGTGATGCTTCCGGCGAGAGTGTTGGAGTTGGAGATAACGTCGGTGATGCTTCCGGCGAGACTGTCGGAGTTGGAGAGACTAACGTCGGTGATGCTTCCGGCGAGACTGTCGGAGTTGGAGTGGGTGATCTGTCTTGCGCCCAGGATTGTATTGCCGTAGGCCCGATTAACACCAGAGCCGTAATTATGCAAGGAATAATAAACTTCTTCAACACTTACCTTTTCCTTCAATTAACACTTGAGAGAAATGAACTTCATTGAATGAATTATAAGTATATGATTTCTGTAGATTAAAACACCAAAAGTAATTTTAAAATTTATGTTTTTGTCTGGTTCTAAGTGTAAGTTGTAAATGCCCAATGCCCAATTCCCTATTGGCTTTGGATGGTATAAAAGCCTTTCCAGGGGGGATTTTAACTTAGTTTTAATCTGATGCGATTGTATGCGATCGTCTAGGGCATTCACCCATAATGTTTATCTAAAAATTCAGGATAAATTTATGATTTTGACACTCTCCCGGTACAGCGTAGCTTACCGGGAGATTCTTGTTTCTTAGAACAACGCTTTTTAGTGCTAGCACTAACGAGTCTTACTTGCTCTCCACAAGCTTGAAATTCCGTTTGCCCAACGGTATTTGCTGACAGGATATTAATGCCTTCTGACCGCAAATTTCTAGCTGCATTCTCGTCCCTATCATGGTGGGTTTGGCATACTGGACAAACCCATTCTCTATCTTTTAGGGTGAGAGAATCATTTTTATGTTTGCAGCAATTACAAAGCTTCGTACTCGGGAAAAACCTGTCAACTTCTACAAGAATTCCGCCAACTCTTTTCAGTTTGTAGTCTAAGAAATTAACTAGCATCCCAAACCCAGCATCTAATACAGATTTGGCTAGATTAGTTCGAGCTAGTCCTTTTACGCAAAGGTTCTCGACTACAAGAGATTGGTTATCACTCACTAACTGATGGGAGAGTTTATGGAGAAAATCAAGTCTAGTGTTGGCGATTTTTTGATGAACTTTGGCTACTCTCTTAACCTGTTTTTTCCAGTTATTAGAGCCGAGCTTTTTCCGGGATAAAGATTTTTGTCTTCTTCTTAATCTAGAAGCGTATTTCCTAGTCGGCTTAATCGGGTCAACCTTGTAGGTTGTCTCCCCATCAAACACCGTAACCAAAGAATTTAAACCCAAATCGATTCCCGAAATCTTACCTTCTTTATTAGTTGAAACATCTTCAGTTTCCAACAAAATAGCGGCAAAATATTTATCCGTGCTGTCCTTTGAGACAGTCACGGATTTTATTTTTCCGCTGATCTTTTTGGAGATTACTGCTTTAACAATTCCCAATTTAGGGAGTTGGATACCATTTCCTTTTACCGAGAAACCTGCTGGGTATCTCAGCGATTGCTTCTTGTGTTTACTTTTGAACTTCGGAAATTTAGCCCGATGTTCAAAAAAGTTCTTAAATGCTGCTTCTAGATTTTTAAGCGATTGTTGCAATGCCGAAGAAGACGCTTCTTTTAACCACAAGAAATCTTCATGTTTCTTCAGTTGCGTCAAATCCTTCGCCATATCGCAATAGCTTAATCCTTTTCCTGTTTCCTGATATTGAGTGTGGCTTTTGTTCAGGTAATAGTTCCAAACAAAGCGACAACAGCCAAAGTTTTTAATTAGGGCTATTTGCTGTTCTTTATTTGGGTATATTCTTACCTTTAAAGCTGTTAACATCACTCTATTAATCAGGGAATTAGTAATAGTATAG
>JBAVZX010000389.1:0-10009 GCA_049589015.1 Phormidium sp.
GTTTGTGAATTCGTAGCTTTAATAATCGCATTACGTACCTCATCATTATCAGTTTCTATTATTTTTACAGGAATCACAACTTCATCTAATTCACTAGATAGTTTTTCGTAATTTTCTTTATACCAATTGTAAAGGACATAGCTGGTCTGGCATCCGTTAACTATTTGATAATCTGTAATTGTGAGTGCATTTAAATTTTGATTAACGTTATGCGCTATAATAGTTACTCCATTATTAAGAATAGCAAACCTGTTACGATGATCTGAGTCTAGAGTCATTTTTATTTGATTATTAACTTGATTATCTTCACCTAAAAATCCTCTTATATTGTCGTAAAAAATAAACGGTATGATGTTGTCCGATTCATCCATTATAATTTTTTTAAACTCGGAAAATCTCAGATTAGCGATAAAAGCTTTTTTAACACCTTGAATAAATATAGGATTTTCTCTCTTTCCCACAAGATCTCCTAAAGTGCTAGTCGATGTTACTGTTGTCTCTACCTGATGAATTGTTCTTTGATAAACTCGTCGAAGATCATCGCATCCCCAAGCTGATACTTCCACTCGCTCAAATCCTGTAGTTTCACATTTTTCTTGAAGTTCACTTTTCTTTTTATCGATCAATTCTTGAATAGCTTGGCTAGGCTTATTTCGAGCATTAGTAATATAGTAAATAATACAAGTTGGACTTTGCCTAATTTTCTTAGTCCACTTAGTCAGTAAATGTAATGCTAATTTTGCTTTTTTCTCGACTGGAAGATGCCGTTGTCTGATTGGTCTCTCAGAAAAAAAATCATTGATACCTTCAAATATATCTAAAATATCTTTTCTGTTATATTCATTTGCACTTTTAATTTGTGTAAAAATAAATGTTATATTTAGCTTAGAAGGCTTCTCGACTTCCCGATCTAATTCATTTTCATTTTCTACATCTAATAACTGATCATTTACAATAATGCCAATTCCATCAAAACCCGCATCCTTGCTTTTTCCACCAACATGAACATTGCTAATATTAAATCGTTCGTGGTTTTGATAAGAATAAAAAACACAATAATTAGCAAACTTCTCTAGATCTGTAGCCTCTCCTTTAGATTTAAGATCATATTGTTCTAGGTAGTTGTTTACAAAACTTTTAATGCTCTGATCCATAAGGCTCCTTATTGTCAAGTTAAGCTAATTAAAAAATAATCCTGAAATTTTTTTTATATAATAGATCAGGTTCTGTAAGAACTGCAACCTAAAAAACAAGTTTTTCAACAGCTAATTCACAATTGAACACTGACAACCTTTGTAAATACCTCGCCGAACAATACCCAGATGAATTCATCAGTTGGCTATTCCCATCAGAAAATTCCAATGTTCAGGTACTCAAAACAGAACTCAGCCAAGAACCAATTCGTGCTGATTTTCTCACTTTATTACAATCTACAAACTTAATCTTCCACCTGGAATTTCAAACTTTACCAGCATCAGATCCGCCTTTGCCATTTCGGATGTTGGATTATTGGGTGAGACTGTATCGCCAATATCGTTGTGAAGTTGAGCAAGTGATAATTTTTTTGAAAGCTACTACTTCAGAAGCGGCTTTTACTAACGAGTTTACTGCTAGTAATACCACTCATCGTTATCGAATTATCCGAATGTGGGAGCAAGATCCTGCGCCACTTTTGGCAAATCCGGCTCTTTTACCACTGGCGACGCTAGCACGAACTGATTCACCTCAAATTTTACTTGCTCAAGTTGCCGATCGCGTAGCTAATATTAAAGAAACCCAGCAACGGCAAAATCTGGCAGCTTGTATATATGTCCTTGCAGGTTTGCGCTTTGACAAAAGTTTAATTCGTCAACTATTCAGAGAGGAAATTATGCTGGAATCTGTCACTTATCAAGATATCTTACAACGCGGAGAAATAGCGATAATTATGCGCCAGCTTACTCGCAGAATTGGCATTGTTACTCCCGAAATTCAAGGGATAATTCAAAGTTTATCGATCGCACAATTAGAAGACTTAGGAGAAGCACTATTAGATTTTTCCCAACCAACTGATTTAACTACTTGGTTAGATTCTCATCAGGCATAAATAAGCAAAAAAGTCCGCGCAGGCGGACTTCGTTTGTATAGCCCCAGATTTCCAATCTGCGGGAATCTTCTGGAGAAACAACCCGTGAATTTAAAAGAACAATTGCAAGAACATTTAACTCAAATTGTGCGCGATCGCGATCCCTATATTTCCTCAGCAGGTCATTTTTTTGTCCAGCAATATATCCGCGAACAATTCCAACAATGGGGAGATCTTGAAATTCATGAGTTTGCGGTTAGAGGTCAAACTCATCAAAATTTAATTTTAAATTTACCACCTTTAAGTAAGAATCAAGAAAAATCTCCACCTATTTTAATTGGCGCACATTATGATGCTGTTCCAAATTGTCCGGGTGCAGATGATAACGCCACAGGTGTTGCTGTATTGTTGGAATTAGCCAAAGCATTTGCCGCTAATCCTTTAAAATATCCCGTGCGATTAGTTGCTTTTGATATGGAAGAATATGGTTTACTTGGTAGTCAGGAATATGCGGCTAAATTAAAGCAAGAAAATCAACGTTTGCGCTTGATGATTTCTTTGGAAATGTTGGGTTATTGTAATCATGCGCCTAACTCTCAACGTTACCCTGCGGGATTGGAAAGGTTTTACCCAAATACAGGTAATTTTATTGCTTTAATTGGCAATTTAACGACTATTCCTGACTTAATTAAAATGAGTCGAAATATCCGCAAAAGTGGTGTTCCTGCGGAATGGTTGCCTGTGCCAAATCAAGGTAAACTTGTGCGGCAAACTCGGTTGAGCGATCATGCACCTTTTTGGGATAATGGTTATCGAGCAATGATGATTACGGATACAGCTTTTATGCGAAATCCTCATTATCATCAAGTTAGCGATCGCATCGAAAACCTCGACCTAAATTTTCTCACTGGAGTTTGCCTTGGTTTAGAAATTGGCTTAAGAAAATTATGATTAATTTGGTTGAGATTTTTTCTCCATTTCTTGCCGATAGTTTTCTAAATATAGCCGGATTCGATACAAACTTGTACCTCTGGCTAACACATTTTTCCAAATTTCTAAACCTTTTTTATCTACATTGCGACCCAGGATTTCTTGATACATTTGGTTAATGGCTGCTTCGGCTTCTCGACTATAAGCGATGTCACGGCGAATATCGCAAATAGTCCTGTACCGATCTAACTCTTTTGTCCAAGTTATGAGCCCTGGAAAATCTACTTCTCTCCCCAATACTTCAATGTAAATTTGATTAATCTGTTCAATGTCAGAAAGTTTTCCTAAATGCCCCTGACGTTGCCGTTCTGGGTTTCCTCTTAATATTGGAGAAAGAAATTCTTGCCAACCACAGTCAAGTGCTTGAACTGGGTTGGCTAAATTAATTGCTAGCAAAAAAGCAGAAGTAGAGATTACGAAATCGGTCAAACTTTTAGCCTTCATGAGCAATTTTTCCTGATTTAATATCTTCTGCCTCTAGCTTCTGGACTGCGTTCAATTGAACGTTGCACATCACGCAAGCTTCTACCTCTAGCTAATTCTGCTTGCCAAGTCCTTAAACCATTTCGGTCTACATTTCTGCCCAAAACTCGCCGATAAATGTTATTAATCTGAATTTGTGCTTCTCTACTGTAAGCAAGTTCGCGGCGAATATCGCTCAGTGACCTACCTCTTTGTAACTGTCTTGACCAAGTTCTTAGTCCTTCATTATCGGCATTCCGCCCTAAAACTTGGCGATAAAGTCTGTTAATGTCATCATAGTACTGGGAACGCCGCCCCTGATCGTACCTATCCCGATTGAACCTATCCCAATCATCATCATATCTTTGTTTATTTCTTGACTCAGAATTCCTGCTCTTTTGGTCAGGCAAAGTGATAGAAATTTTTTCTTGATTAAGAGTGGCTTGTGCATTAACTAGTTCTGCTAAACTAAGGAATGTTGAGGTGATAGTAGTTACTATTGTTGCACTAGCGACTAAAGCTAATCTCATTTCCTTGACCCACTTAAGTAAAAGTTATCTAATTTGACTTTAAATTATTTGTGTAACTCAGACTATATTCTTTTAGATTTTTATCAGCAACTAACCAGTTCGGCTGAAGTTCGATTTTTACTTGACTTTAACTTAAATATATCATATCCTTAAATTAAGCACGCTAAGTAATTCTTAGGAGGCTAAATGCCTACTCCATCTGTGGAACAGAAGTTATCGAGGGGGTGGCAAGAGGTTTTGGCACCGCACGGTATGGGCTACCGGATTAAACTGCTATCTCAACTGCTAGCACGTAAATTTCAAGAGCAACTTGAGCCTTATGGTTTAACTCCTTTTCACTGGGTTGTATTGTGTTGCTTATGGCAGGAGGACGGCTTAGCGACTTCTAGCATAGGCGAAAAGCTGCAACAGGTGGGAGGCACTTTGACAGGAGTGCTCGATCGCATGGAACAACGGGGACTAGTGCGCCGAGAACGAGATACAAGAGATCGCCGAGTTTGGCGAATTTGGTTAACGGATGCGGGAAAAGATTTGAAGTTCGTCCTACCTCCCATTGCGGTGGAATTACGGGAGGAAGCTTTTCGAGGCATTTCAGACACCCAGCGCCAACAACTTTCCGAAATGCTAGATTTAGCGATCGCTAACCTTTCCTAAGTTTACTGAGGAAGATTGGCTCATATTAGTAGGAAATGACACTCTTGCCATTTATTTCTTGGCAAATATTACGGACATAAAATAAATTAATTTTTAAGGTGAAGATATTGTGCCAATTCCGGGTACAAAAAGAATCAAATATTTGGAAGAAAATGTGGCGGCAGCGGAAGAAATTGCTTTAACTTTGGGTAAGTTGGAGATGATCGATCGCATTGCGCCTCAAGGTGTCGCGGCTGGAGAACGTTACCTTGAATTAGCTCTGAAAGCTGTTAACCTCTAACCTAAGATATAATATCATGTTTGGTTGATTAAACATAATGTAGAGAAGTTTTATCTGTAAAGGCGTTATATATAACCTCTCTAGAGATATAACTTCTCTATAAGGTTTTTATTTATTGTTACTTAAGTTATAAATTCACTATTCGACTGCTCCCTAAAACTGGATTTTAAGTAATAATTGAAGAAATGTTAAGTAAAAAACAGAGATGGCTATCATAGCAAAAAAGCGGATTCCCAATTTACCAGCTTTTAAGTCGAGAAATTATCGTCTTTTCTTTACAGGACAAGGTTTATCATTAGTTGGCAGCTGGATGACTCAAGTAGCGACTATTTGGCTAGTTTATCAGCTATCAACATCACCTTGGTTATTGGGAATAGTGGGATTTGCTAGTCAAGTACCTAACGTAATATTCCTCCCTATTGCTGGGGTATTTGTGGAAAGGTGGAATCGCCATCAAGTGATTATTATCACTCAAATATTATCAATGATTCAATCTTTAACTTTAGCAATTTTAACTCTTAGCGGAGTTATTAATATTTGGCATTTGATATTACTCAGTTTATTTCAGGGTACAATAAATGCTTTTGATGCGCCAGCACGTCAGGCTTTTGTGTCAGAAATTGTGGACAAGAGAGAAGATTTGGCAAATGCGATCGCGCTCAACTCTGCTATGTTTAATGGAGCCAGATTAATCGGCCCTGCAGTTGCCGGAATAGTTTTAGCTACAGTAGGAGCAGGTTATTGTTTTCTCATAGATGGACTTAGCTACATTGCGGTGATTTTAGCTTTATTAGCAATGAAACTTAAGCCTCATATTGTAGCCTTTAATACTAAAGGAAATTCCTGGCAAAGGTTAAAAGAAGGATTTGTTTATGCTTTCAGTTTTCCCCCGATTCGTGCCATCATCTTGCTACTAGCATTAGTCAGTTTTATGGGAATGCAATATACAGTTTTAATCCCTATTTTTGCTACAAAAATTTTAAATAGTGGCGCAGATGGTTTAGGATTTTTAATGGCAGCATCGGGAGTTGGTGCATTAGTGGGTGCAGTGTATCTCAGTATGCGAAAAACTGTTATTGGTCTTGGTAAAATCATAGCTTATTCTCCAACAATTATGGGATTGGGCTTAGTTGCTTTTGGCTTATCCCGTGTGTTGTGGTTTTCCCTACTCATGATGTTTGTCATTGGCTTAGGTTTTATTTTGCAATTTGCCTCCAGTAATACCTTACTGCAAACAATTGTCGAAGACGATAAAAGAGCCAGAGTACTCAGTATTTACACATTAGCATTTTTTGGAGTTATCCCCTTTGGTAACTTATTTGCTGGCGGATTAGCTAATTATATTGGTGCGCCCAATACAGTTATAATCAGCGGTATATTTTGTATTTTAGGTTCCTTAATTTTTGTCCGAGAACTCCCGCGAATTAAGGTATTTGTACATCCTATCTATGCCAAAATGGGCATCATTCCCCACACTAAAAGTTTTTAACTTTTAATTATTTAGATGCAAAATATGGGGGAGTAATTGGTTATTTGAATAGAATTGGTTTAAGAGATGAGCAAATAAATTATTTACGTTCTCTGTTGGTGGAATAGTAGAAATGAAAGTTAATTTAGCTGGCTAAAGAAGGCTAGGAGATCCAGAAAGTTGTGGGTAAAATTAAGTGTGGCGAAAAGATGGAAATGTAAAAGAATTGGTAATTACTGCTGTTGTAAAAAAAATATTGGGGATGTGTTTGCGATTGAGCAATCGGGAAGCGGGGGGTTTACTAGTCTCAATAAGACATAAATATAGATTCAGTCTAAGCTCCCTTAAACTTCCATTTTGCTGTTAAATTAAATACAAAGCCATAAGACTTTGCTTGGAGTAACTGAAAAATGGAAGGCAGACAACTATCTTTATTTTCGCAAGATCCCGAAAATTCAGATAACTTTTTTACTCGTAAACGAGATTGGTCAGCATCTAAACATCGAATAATGCTAAAGTATATACAAGCCCACTGCTACAATCTAGGCGGCGATAAACCCTATCAATCGAAGTATATCAATTATGTTGATGGTTTTGCGGGTACTGGTAAATATGGAGATGGAATTGGTATTGAAGATTTTGTAAACAATTCGGAATTTTGGACAAAAAAATATAATCATGAATTTCAAAATACTGATGGTTCGCCATTAATTGCTTTAAAATTTGCAAAACTTTTTAGTCAAGAAGAAAGAGTAAACTTAAGATGATTTTTTATAGAAGCAGATCCAAAGTCTAATGTAGAACTAAGACAGAACTGCCATTCTATAGGTGAAGGCTTGTTCTATAAAGTATACGAGCCTAAAACATTTGAGGCTGCTTTTCCTGAAGTTATGGATGATTTAAACAACTATCCTACATTATTTTTCCTTGACGCTTTTGGAGTTAAAGGAATTAGCTTCGAGCAAATATGTGAAATTGGTAATTATGTAAGTCAGCATAAAGGAGAAGTATTTTTGTTATTTCATAATGTTGCTGTAGCTCGTTATGCTGGACGCTATAAAGAAGTATATAAAAATACAAAAGACCAGAAAACATCTGAAACCTTTATCCGTAACTTGACTAAGCTTCTAGGTGAAAACTCAGACAGCGAGTGGAAAACAAAGTGGCTTGAACTCAAAAGTAAACCTCAAGAATTTGAAAGGTGGGCGCTGGAATATTTCAAGGAAAGAATGAGAAAGGAAGCTGGGTTTAAAGGTGTAACTAGCTTTGAAATAAAGGAAAAGTATAGTGATATTAGACCGCAATATAGTATCGTAGTTGGTAGTAATCATCCTCAAAAAGCTTTCGGATCGTTTTTAAATGATTTTGTTTGGGATGAAGAAAGGCTACTTTTTTTTAAGGACAATAACGAGGGAGTTAAAAAATTTTTAGAAAAAGAGTGGAACTCTGAAAATGAAAAGAGAGTTGCAGAAATTATACCTCAAGCTGTAGAAATTTTACGGAAGCTTAAACCTAGTTGGGTATCTTTTGAAGAGGCAATCACAAACATTATTTTAGGGATTAGTGACCTCGGTCTTTTAAAAAGGACTCAATATTACAATGATATCTTACCCTCACTCTATAAACAAGGGATGTTGGAAATAAGAAACCCTGGTTCTAAAAAACCTTACACTTTAAAAAGTTTAATGAGAATATTATAATGAAGTAACCAGAGATATTACCTAATATTGCTTATTTACTTTTTAGCTACTAATTTATGGATATTATATGACCTACTCCATTTTTTAGTGTGCTGCTGCCAAGCTTTTGGCATTTCATCCCAGATTTGATCATCTAAAAGCCTTCCACCTGCTTTTGGTGTTCTACCTCCCCATTGTTTAAAGAAAAATGCTACATCAGCTTCCTGACATTGATCGCGAATACTTTGTGCCCATTCTAGTTGCATCGGACGGTGTTTTACACCAGATTCTCCGCCAACAATTACCCAGTCAATATCTGTTAAGTTAAGCTGCAAAGAACCTAATAGAGGTTCACAGGAAAGGAAGCGTATCTTTGCAGGTACTTCTCGTAAATAATCAACACGATGAACGTAATTTTGATTTTCTACAGATACGCCCATCCAAATATTTTCATGCCATTGTAATTGAGGTGCTAATTTACGTAAATGCTCATGGCGTTTGGTCAGAATTTGATAAACGTGCCAAGGAGTTTTACCAATCACCTCAAAGACTTGCTTAAGGAAATCAATAGGTACTTCTTCATGGAAAAGATCGCTCATTGAGTTAACAAAATAAACAGTTGGTTTTTGGCGCTTTAGTGGCTTATTTAATGCAGATTCCACAAGCTGTAATTTGCCTGTCCACCCCCGATCGCTAACAACATCCTGATAGTGCTGCATTCCCATAGCTTTGAGGCGTTTAGCCATCGTCTCTGCGTAACAGTGCGTGCAACCAGGGCTAATTTTGGTGCAACCTACAATTGGATTCCACGTTTCACCTTTAGTACCATCTGGATTTTGTACCCATTCAATTGTTGTTGCCATTGTTTACCTCTAAAGAAATAGTCTAAAATACAATCAAACCAATAACCAATGATTTTTTTAAATGACTCAAACCAAAATAGGTGCGATCCGGTGTGTTGCTAAAAAAATAGGCATTAGTTTTGAAGAATACATCTCAAATATAGAAGCAGGTTTCAAGTGGTGTACTAAGTGCAAAAAATGGCGACATATCGGCGATTTTGTCAAGGACAAGTCCCGACATGATGGGCGAAAGTGTGTTTGCATAAATTGTGATTCTAAACGGAAAATGCCTGGGCCACCACTGAGAGAACGCAAAAGTAAAATGATTGAAGGATTTGCCTGGTGTAGAGGATGTAAAAAATGGCTTCCATCTCCGGAAATAAGAGCAGGTGTTTGCAAAATTCACGCCGCTAGTGAAGCTAGGCAAAGGTATGCAAACGATGAGAAATATAGAGCCGAAAGACGACAACATTCTCATGCTAGAAAGCGGAATGTTGAACCAATCCCCCATGTCGGACAAGAGTTTTTGATGGAAATATTTGACAGTAAATGTGCCTACTGTCTTCAGGCTGCTAATAGTTGGGATCACATTGTTCCTATCTCTAAAGGAGGTAGAACTACGCCAGGAAATATAGTACCTGCCTGTAATAAGTGCAATAGTTCCAAAAACAATCAAGATGTTTTTGAATGGATGAATAAAAAAGGTATTACGCCTCATCCTGAGTTTTGGGAAAGAATAATTCTTGCTGAATGTGGGCTTTATGGTTAGACTGGTTCTATCGGTCCACTCTATACCAGTATTAGTGCTAGACATATTCAGACTCTACCATTAAAACAGCAAGTTTTCTCTTTAGTATCAACAAGATTATTTAATACATTTGTACTAAATACTGTTAATAGTATGCCTTAAAAAATAGAAAAATGCTATATAAAATTTTTATATGTGTCAATTTAGCATGGCAATTTCTCTATTTGTTCAGTCAATTTCAATAGCTCTATATGCGCCTCTGTTGTAAGAGTTTCAGTTTTCCTTTTAAGC
>JBAVZX010000390.1:0-5669 GCA_049589015.1 Phormidium sp.
GGCGTTGGGAGTATCGTCATCATTCGCTTGCTGAAACGAGTTGCGCCACGAGTTCCAGGCGCACTGGTGGCATTGGTGATTATGACCGTGCTGGTGGCTGCATTTCACCTGGAGCAAAAAGGCGTTAAAGTGTTGGGTGAGATTCCGGCTGGGCTACCCACACTGACGATTCCCAAAGTCACTTTGAGCGATTTCGGTAATTTGTTACCCACTGCCCTAGCGGTATGCGGCATCACCCTGGCAGAAGGGTTACTCCTGGCACGTAAATATGGTCAAAAACGGGGCTATTCTGTAAATTCCGACCAGGAAATGTTTGCCTACGGAACATCCAATTTAGCTTCTGGTTTGACGGGTGGTTTTGCTATTGGGGCCAGTGCCTCTCGTACCGCTGCGATGGAAAGTAGCGGTTCTTGTAGCCAAGTTCCTAGTGTGGTCGGGGCGATCGTGGTGGCGGTGTTGTTGTTGTTTTTTACTAAACAATTAGCACTTCTACCCAGCGCAGCGCTAGCGGGAATTGTGGCTAATGCTGTCATTAAATTGATCGAAGTTGGTGAATTGAAAGAGTTATTTAGGGTGCGGCGGTCTGAGTTTTGGATTGCGATCGCTTGCCTCCTCAGTGTCCTGATTTTGGGACCAATTCATGCGGTGTTGATTGCCTTTATGCTGTCCATGATTGATTTGTTACGGCGGGCAGCACAACCTGCTACGGCTGTTCTAGTAGGTGTGCCTGGGAAAGACTACTTTGTTGTTGCATCTCGCTATCCCGAAGCATCCCCAATTCCAGGTTTGCTGATCTATCGCTTCAGTTCTGCTCTGATTTTCCCCAATGCGGAGTTCTTTAAGAAACAGATTCAAGACCTGGTAGAAACCTCTAATCCACCTGTGAAATGGTTTGTGTTGGATGCAGAAGCCATCAGTGATATTGACGTAACTGGATCTGAGGCATTAGAGCAAACGATTGAATGGCTGAAACATCACCAGATTCACTTTGCTATGACTCGGGTTAGCCAACCAATTTATCAATTACTAAAAACTTACGATTTGCTAAACCATATCAGTGATGCCCAGATCTATGATACTAATCGCGAGGTCACAAAAGATTTTCAACTGAAAACAACCAAGGGGGAAGAGGTCTAGCCCTGGATTCAGAAGACTATTCAAAAATTGCTTTTTTCGCTAAAATTCAATGCTCAGTTGTTAACTGTCGATTAGTATCTAAAACATATTTAATTTTGCTCCTCATAGCGGTTAAACCATTTGATGATTCTAATTTTTAAATAATACCTGATGAATATTAAGGGGGAATGAAATGAAAGGGAAACCAGAATAATAATATCGAGGATAAATTGCTGAAGTTTTGCAATCTGCTGTCCAAATCATAAGGGTTATCTCAATCCATTTACCTTAGAAGCCGCTATGGTACAAGAGAAATTACCAATCTACGCCCGTTTGAGAGCACCCAAAGCTGCTGCGATCGCAGGCATTTTATTTGCGATTTTACTGATCATTGCGATGGTGCTTCTGCTGATTTCTCTGCCTGAAAATCCGCAAGGCAGCATGACATGGCTAAAGACAAATCAGAATAAGCTGCTTCTGGCATTCAACCTGGTTCCCTTTGCGGGGATCGCGTTTCTCTGGTTCATGGGTGTGGTGCGCGATCACCTGGGAAACAAGGAAGACCAATTCTTTGCTACGGTATTTTTCGGCAGTGGACTGCTTTTCCTTGCCATGTTGTTCACTACCACTGCATTAACGGGTACGATCATCTTCTTGTCTGGAGCCCAGCCCGACCTCCTGATCGCATCTGGTGTTTACAGCTTGGGTTGGACTTTTGCTCACAGTCTAATGTATACCTACGCGATTAAAATGGCGGGGGTCTTTATGATTTCAACCAGTTCTCTCTTCATTCGGACTGGAGCTATTCCCCGTTGGATGTCGCTTTTGGGGTATCTCTTAGCCGCAATCATGATTTTCAGAATTAGGCAGATCGATCGAGTGGGTTGGGTCTTTCTGTTCTTTCCCCTGTGGATCTTGTTGGTCAGCGTCTACATTCTACGTGCCCATTATCAGAATAAGTCTGAAACGGCATCAAGAGAAAATTGAGCCAACGAGTTCCTTAGCTTGAATACTCACGTATTATCTTTTGGTGAAAAAATGGCAATTCATGAGTGTGAGGATCGATTGATGAAGCTTGAGTCTATTAAAAAGAACCAGCGATCGTACAGCAGTGGAGTACGGCAACTCAACCAATTTCAACTCAGCCTATTGGGTACGCTGCTTTTTAATCTGGCAATGACTCTATGTAGTACAACCGCCAGAGCATTAGAACCTGCACTAACGGAACCAACCCCTCTATCCCCAAAAATAGAATTATTTCCTGTAGCTCCTACGGAACAATCTATTCTCAACCCCCCATCAACCGCTTCTGTGCCCACTGTTGCTGAAGTTCCTTTGGCGACTGAGAACATCAACAATCAAAATCAGTCAGTTCAGGAAATAGCGCCAGCACTCTCAACCAAAGTGCTTGAAGTGGCTCCGGCTACACAGAACATTAGCAAACAAGCCAGCGATCTAGGGGGAGCGAGTACTCCTCAGAACATCGAGCAAGAAACACTCGCTCAAACAGAGAATCCAACTCCCACTGACAGTCCATCAGATGCGAAAGATCCCACAACCAACCAACCTGTTAACAATCCCCTGATTCCTCCATCTGGTTGGCAGTTTGATTTTGAGCCTTATCTCTTTCTGCCCCTCGACGTGCAAGGTGACATCTTCTTTGGCAGAGGTAGAAATCTCCTGTTTCCCAATCGTCCGGGGGTCATTTTAGGCAACCGAGGGATTAACTTAAATGTGAATGCCAGACTCTCTGATATCACGGCAAGACTCACTAATATTTTTGGTGTATCGGGGCGGCTGCAAGCCTGGAACGGGAACTTTGGCATTGTTTCTGAAGGGTTGTATGTCAATTCAGGGTTTCGGGCTAGTAGTGACGGGGACACCCTCACCTTTCGCGATCGCTTTCAAGTCCCCATTCCAGGGTTCCAAATCGATACGCAAAATACCATATCGTCCTTCGCGCTGGGAGCCAGTTATCGCTCCATACCCGTCTCCTTGAGAACGATCGCGAATCCCGCCGATCCAAATCAGTACTATCCGGCAATTTCCTTTGAAGGGGTGGTAGGTTTTCGCTATCTCTCCGTGTTCCAAAGTGTTGAGTTTGAGCGAGGGCCTAGCTTTGAATTCAGCGGGAGTGAGATCAACCCAATGTTAGGGGGAACTGTCAAACTCTTGTTGAGTGATAAATTCACCTTTTTCTTCCGAGGCGACACCTCTAATCTGGGAGGCGGAAATCTCAAACAGTATTACAACCTTTATGCCGGAGTCGATTGGAAGTTTTCCGGCAGTTTTGCGCTGCGGTTGGCTTATCGGTTCAATCAAATCGAGTTCGTTAAACAAGGTCGATTTGAAGGGGATAATGGCTTAAATCTCCGTAGTCAAGGTGTGCAACTGGGATTATCCTGGCAATTTTGATCCAGAATAAATTCAAGTCGGGTAAGGTTTTGGTTTCAGGGGGCGACAAGCGCCCCCTGAAACCAAAATTCGTAGTGTGACACTTTAGGGTGCGGAATGTGGGTTACACGGCAAGATTTGACTTTCTTCGTACCGTGTAATACTACGTTAATCTGATCTACCTTTGCCAAGTATTACATGGTGATGGTTTTAATCCGATCCACAATCACGTTGAAACCTTACGCAGTAAGCTATTAATTCCTCTTACCCTTCAAAAATGAGCGAACGTACAGGTATAATACGATCGAAGTTGTATTTGGCAAATGGAGTGGAGCCAGTAATTTCCAATATCTATTTGAAAAGCAACTGAAAAATCCCCTACCAAGAGAGAAATATAAAAAAATGCGATCGGCAATCAAATTTCTCGCTACTGAACAAGAACGTTATTTTACAGCCAGTGAGGTAGTAGAGCTATGGAAAAAGGGTATTTTTGAGTAATTTATTGTGAGGATTTGGAAGGGAGAATTTTTATTCAAACTTCCTCCCAATTTCAATTTTGACGTTCTAAAGTTCTATTTTGGCATTCAATTAAGATATGCAATCTACAATCTCTATTAATAAAAGTTCAACAAATAATTCTACTCCAAATTCTAAACAGTTTTGGGAGAATGTCAGAGCAATTACAGCACCTTACTGGTATCCAACACAGCCGGGAGGAAGAGCTTTTTCAGATGTGATGCGTTCCTGGGCAATGCTGATTCTTCTGATATTGTTAATCGTCCTGCTTGTTGGTTCAACTGCCTTTAATAGCTTCGTTACTCGCTATTTGCTCGATGTTATTACTAAAGAAAAAGATTTTAATAAGTTTGTTGATATTTTATTGGTTTACGGTGGTGTTTTAGTTTGTACAACCTTATTAGTAGGATTTTCTAAATTTATTAGAAAACAAATTGCTCTTGATTGGTATCAATGGTTGAATAATCATATTTTAACCCAGTATTTCAGCAATCGGGCTTATTATAAAATAAATTTTAAATCCGATGTTGATAATCCAGACCAACGAATATCTCAAGAATTATCACCCCTTACTAAAAATGCTCTCAGCTTTTCAGCAACTTTCTTAGAAAAAGTGCTAGAAATGTCCGTTTTTATAGTAATTCTCTGGTCTCTTTCTAAATTTGTAGCAATTATAGTGGTTGTTTATACTATCATAGGCAATTTAATTGCTGTTTCCTTGACTCAAGAATTGAATAAAATTAATCAAGAACAGCTTGGATTTGAAGCAAACTATACTTATAGTCTGACTCATGTTCGTAATCATGCTGAATCAATAGCTTTTTTTCAGGGAGAAGATCAAGAATTAAATATAGTCACAAAACGATTTAATAATATTGTTCAAACTACTAGACGCAAGATTAATTGGGAAAGAAATCAGGATATTTTCAACAGAGGATATCAAGCTGTTATTCAAATATTTCCCTTTATCATATTTGGGCCTTTACATATCAAAGACGAAATCGATTTTGGAGAAATTAGTCAGGCTAGTCTAGCTTGTAGTTTGTTTGCCAATGCTATGGCAGAATTAATTGCAGAATTTGGTACTTCAGGACGAGTTACCAGTTATATTGAGCGTTTATCTGAGTTTTCAGGTGCATTGGAAGCTGTTATTAAACAACCTGAGAATGTAACTACAATTAAAACAATCGAAGACAACCGTTTGGCTTTTGAAAATGTTACCTTACAAACGCCTGACAACGAACAGGTTATTGTTGAAAAATTATCACTCTCAGTCCAACCAGGAGAGGGTTTATTAATTGTTGGGCCAAGTGGACGAGGGAAAAGTTCTTTGTTGCGTGCGATCGCAGGTCTGTGGAATTCTGGAACTGGTCGTTTAGTCAGACCTCCTCTAGAAGATATGTTATTTTTACCGCAACGTCCTTATATTATTTTGGGAACTTTGCGCGAACAGTTACTTTATCCCCACACTACGCGGGAAATGAGCGAGCAAGAACTCGAAGCAGTTTTAGCACAAGTTAATTTACAAAATTTATTGCTGCGAATCGAAGGTTTTGATAAGGAAGTTCCTTGGGAAAATATATTGTCTTTGGGAGAACAACAACGCCTCGCTTTTGCACGCATGGTAGTGACTCGCCCTAACT
>JBAVZX010000391.1:0-3434 GCA_049589015.1 Phormidium sp.
AGTTGGGTGTTTAGTTTCTGGGTAAATTCCGATCGATCGACCAATCTCCCCACTTTTAACCTTAACTAAATCAATAATTTCCTGAAAAGTCGGAATTGAAAATTTACTATTAAAAGATTGATCTCGAAAAGGCAAACGTTCTTTAGCTTTCAGAGTTTTAATCTCTGCTAATGCGAAGTCTTCAGTAAACCAACCAGTGATTGATTTTCCATCGATTAATTTAGTAGTTTTACGATTAGCAAATTCAGGACATTCAGCAACATTCGTAGTAGTAGAAATTTCATTTTCATGCCGTGCAATTAGTGTTCCATCTTTGGTTGAAACTAAATCTGGTTCAATATAATCAGCACCTAAACTAATCGCTAATTCATAAGATGCTAAAGTATGTTCTGGACGAAAACCGCTTGCGCCTCGATGGGCAATAATTATCGGTAGAGATGAATTAAGTTGTAAATAATTTTGCATTTTTACTTAACGCCAACCCAACATTCGTAAAACAGGTACGACAAAAAAATGACTTACACTTAACCAGAAACCAATAATCATTCCCATAGTACTAAAAAATGTGATAGTAAAGGCAAAATTTGTCCAATTGAAGCTGTTGAGAAAATCCCCAGAAATTCCTAAAACGCCATTTAAAGGTACAAAAATTTGCATAACTAACGCCAATAAACCTGCAAAGGTGATTGCTGTACCGACGGCACTGACTAAAGCATAAACTATTTGATGGCTTGGTAAACCTAAACCCAAAGTTAATAAAAAACTTGCCACTGCCGTCATGAGTAGTAAATTAACTGGTAATATATCGTTAGAGGCTACTGTTTGCACAGCAAACCAACCTAATCCATAACTAATTATTCCCATCATTATTGCCATTAAATAACGCTGTTGTTGTCCTAGTTTTTCGGCTACCATTAAACCCCAAGCAGTAGTTAAACCAGCGCAAGTAAACAAAATAATTCCTGAATTAAGGAAGATCGGAAGTGTAGTTAATCGAGGCAAAGTGCGAGAGAGAAAATAGTCTAAGTCTTTACCAAAAACTGTTGCGTAAGCTAACCAATAACCAATTATTGCCCCAAAACCGCCACCAATGCAGCCTAAAATCATTTGCCACAAAGTACTAAAAAAGGCTTTGGTTAAATGTGCGATCGCTCGCCAAAATAAAACTATTGTTTGGGTAATTGATTGACCAAATAATCCTAAAATAGCTAATGAAAATTTAAATAGATCTGTTGGTAATTTGCTGATAAATTGAATTAAGGCTTTAGCGAAACTAGCTGTAATTGTTTGAGAAGTTATTTTTCTAATTCGAGTTATTAATTCATTAGCATTGGCAGGTCTTTTTTCAATATTGGGCTGGATCATATCATCCAGTAAATTAGCAAAACTTGGACTAGCATTAGTAAATCTTTGCCAGTGAATTTCTCCAGTTTTGGGATCTTCCAAATCTAAGGGATATTTACCTGTAAGTAAGTGAATACAGGTCATTCCTAAAGCATAAAAATCAGCATTTGGCCCAATTACTGCCCCTGCAATTTGCTCTGGTGGGCTGTACCCAGGAGAAAATAACCTGGTTGAACTTGCCGGAGAATTAGCTTGTTTAGCAGCAATTTGTTTAGCCCCACCAAAGTCAATTAATACTATTTGTTCAGTGCCTTCACGTAACATTAAATTGGCAGGTTTAATATCACGGTGAATAATTTGACGTTGGTGTAATTCTCGTAAAATATATACAGCTTGTTTCAGCCAATTTTGTACCCATGCTTCCGGCAAACCTTGAGATTGATGATATTGTAAAATCTCTTCTAAGGTTTTCCCGGAAATTTTTTCCATTACCAGACAGGGTAAAACAATTTCAGGAGAACTTCCAAAAGAAACATGAAAATAACTATCTGATTCTACTTTTGGTACTCCAGGATGGCGTAAACTTGCTAAAACTGTAGCTTCTTGTTCAAATAATGCTAAAGCTTTGGGAGAAGTTTCTAATAAAACTTTTAATACTCGCTCTTTTTTAGTTTTTTCATCCCAAATAGTGTAAATCGCTGCAAATCCGCCAACTCCTAATTTTTGCAGTGGTATATAACGGTTGAAAATTCGTAATGGTGCGCCACAAACATTACAAAAATTATTCCCCATAGTTTGGGGATAAGGGCGTGGGCAATGAGGATTAATGCAATGAGCAGCTGTGGCAACAGTTTGAGGCACTTGTTTTTCCTTTCTGTTAAATTTAAGAGAAATTAATGATTGTTTGCTGCCAAACTGGATTTGATTATAGCATAATGAATCATTGTTAATTTTAGCCGATTAATCTAGTAATCAACGTGAAATTAGTTAAGAAGAGTATTTTTCAATCTTTAATATAAGCTAAAATATTTCGCTAACTTGACAAAAAAATACTTTTGATCTATAACTTTAAAAAAGTAAAAGATAAATCTTTGACAATGGGTAAAATATTTAAATTTTCTTTAATTTTTATTCTCACATCGCTAACAATTATTATTTTTATCTCCCCCAGAGATGTAATAGCACTGCAAAATAAAACATTACTTTTTGATAGCCAAACCACAACTGAATACAAGTGGAATTTGTCCGAACTACAACCCAAAATGCCAAGTGATTGGTCAGATTTTCAGTTTTTGGTTTTAGAAATGAAAGCTACTTCTCCGCAACGGTTTCTCTTGCGTTTGCACACTCCACAGGGAGTTACTACTAGTTACATTCATCCATTTCAAAATGCTTGGATTCGGGCTGCTATACCTTTGGAAATTTTCTCCAATGCGCCCAAGCGGGGAAATGATATGGCATCTTTGTTCAACAATCAACGTGCTGGTTATTTCATTTTTAATTGGGGGCCTTACTTACAACTCAATCAGGTTGATTCTATTAGTATAGCGATGCCAGAAGCGATCGGAAAGCCATCTTTAGAAATTCGCACAATGCGTTTAACCAAGGAATTTCCGGGAGATGCAGTACTAGAGAAACAGCCACTTGTGGATAAGTTAGGGCAATGGAAGCGGGATAATTGGTTCGATAAAATCAGCAATTTTTCAGAGTTACAGGCAATTTGGAGAAAAGAGGAAAAACAACTGCAACCAGGTAATTTTGATTACTGCCAATATGGAGGTTATTGTGCAACAAAAGTTAAGGCTACAGGGTTTTTCCGGGTAGAATTAATTGATGGAAAATGGTGGTTTGTCGATCCTGAAGGGCATTTGTTTCTTTCTGCGGGTGTGAATGCAATTACTCCCACAATTACCACGCCTATTACTAACAGAAAGTCGCTGTTTGAGTCGATACCCCCGGAAAATACACAGACTTTGAGAGTGGAAAGACAACAACCAGTTACCTCTTTTTACCAGTGGAATATTTGGCGACGTTTTGGGGAAAGTTGGCAGAAACATTGGGTTAATTTGACAGTGCGCCGAATGCAAGCA
>JBAVZX010000392.1:0-3705 GCA_049589015.1 Phormidium sp.
GGATGAGGGAGGCGGAGTAGGTACGCCGACCGTTTTTATCTACTTCTGATTTGTAGTAAACTCCGGGGGAACGGACGATTTGGTTGACGATGACTCGTTCGGCACCGTTGATGATGAAGGTGCCTCGGTCTGTCATTAGGGGTAGGTCGCCGATAAATACTTCTTGTTCTTTAATTTTACCTGTTTCTTTGTTGAGTAGGCGGGTGGGAACGTACATTTGGACGGCATAAGTGCTATCCCGGCGTTTTGCTTCGTCTACGTCGTATTTTGGTCTTTTTAGTTTGTAGTCTTTACCTAAAAAGTGTAGTTCTAGCTTTCCTGTATAGTCGGTAATTGGGGAGAAGCTATTGAGTTCTTCGATTAAACCTTCTTCTAGGAACCAACGAAAGCTGGAGCGTTGGATTTCTACTAGGTCAGGTAGTGTAACATTAGTAGGAGAGTCTTGGGTGGAATTGTTCATTTGGTCAACAAGCATAGCGAAATTTTAAGTTTTAGGCGATCGCAAAGAAAAGAAAAGAGAAGAGAATATTAGGTCAATCGTTTGGCCTAGTTTGATGACGGAGGTGTTAAACAATTCAAAATGGAAACTTTAACAAGTTGATTTTGCCATTTGGCATTTTGAATTGACGAAGCATCCTCAATCCTAAATCGAAAGTATGGAAATCTCACTCTGTTGGTTAATTGCAAGTCTTGAATCTCAGCAAAGGTTTTGTAGATTACCACTAAACAATCCCAAATTCAAAAAGTCGAAATTTTATTTTTGAATTTTGCCTTTTGCATTTTGCTTTGACTAATTTTTTTTCACAGAATGCTATATTGGGCGCTGAAAAGTTACCTAAACCTAGTTCAACTGGATTTAGCTTTGAGGTGCGGAATGTCCCCCCAGGTAATCGGCTACTTGTGGTTCACAGGCGTAAATTCCGGTCAAGCCGACTGTACTAGATGATATTGATATAGCTTTAAAAGCTGCTCTCATAAAGTTAAACGTTGGTGGCTAGGCAAGCAAATTTAAAAATATCAGGCTTTTTTCACCTCTGGTGTCGTTCGCGCAGGGTGCCGTCAGGCGTATCCCAGTCATTTGCCTGTGTGCTTCTTTTGTGGCTATGATATTGTAGCGTAGCAATAGTGTTTAGGCTAACTCGTTGATTCACGGCGTTTTCCCCCACTGTATTTTCCCCATTAAACATTATGGCGCAATGTTACCCATATTTGTTGACCTAAAACGGTTTTCTTGGTATGGGAAGCCAGAAATTTTTAATTAGTCTGTGATCCTTAAGTTGCGGTTTACACCCGACTTCTCTTAATTTGGCAGACCAAACAATTGACAAGCGTTTTGCGTTGTGGTATATCCAATCGCTTCTGGTGACACCCTACGTAAATCAGCCACAAATTCAGCAACATAGCGAACATAAGCTGGTTCATTGCGTTTCCCGCGTTTGGGAACTGGGGCAAGAAATGGGCAATCTGTTTCTATTAGCAATCTATCTTGGGGAATCATTTTGGCTGATTCTTGAATGGCGATCGCATTTTTGAATGTTACTATACCACTGAGGCTAATATAGAAACCCAAGTCTAAAAACCATTTGGTTTCTTCAGGTGTGCCGCCCCAACAGTGCATAACTCCACCAACTGAACCAGAATTTGCCCAAAAATCCTGCATTAGTTCTCGCATTCGAGAAGCTGCATCTCTACAATGAATAATGACTGGTTTTTTCTGCATCCGGGCTATTTCTAGTTGAGCGAGAAAAATTCCTTCCTGCTGTTGTTGGTTTTCCGCCTTGTAAAAATCCAGTCCCATTTCACCTAGAGCGACTACTTTGGGATCTGAACTACACAAGTCAGAAATTTGCTCTGGGGAGTTGGCTGTCCATTTTTCGGTATCCAACGGATGTAAACCTACAGCAAAAAACAGTTCAGGAAACTGCCGAGAAAGCTTCTGAATACTGGGGAACTCTCCTGGATGGACGCAAGAATGGACTAGTGATATAACTCCCGCATCGCGCCAGCGTTGTCCGACTGCATCCAAATCTGCCTCAAACACATCAAAATTGATGTGTACGTGAGTATCAATCAACTGCATGGTTAAGGGATTAAGAGTTATCGGTAGGCGGAAATTTGGTTAAAGGGCAAAGGTTAAGGGGTAAAGGTTGAGAAAAAGCTTTTTCTCTTTCCCCTTGAGCCTTTTCCTTACGACCAACTAAAAACACTTTTGCCACAGGTCTGGATCAACCAACCTTTTAGGAAGCCGTAGCCGTTGCTTGGTTGCTATGGCGTTTTAAGGTTCGCGCCAGACGAGATTTTTTCCGCGCCCCTGTGTTGGGATGCAATACGCCTTTTTTCACGGCTTTGTCGATTTTGCTGTAAGCAATTGACATCCGCTGCTGTACCTCATTGAGTGATTCTGGGGTAGGATTAGCAGCGTATGTATCTACAGCTGCAAAATATCCCTTCATCAGCGTTTTAACTGCTGATTTGTAAGCTTTGTTACGCAAACGGTTGCGTTCGGCAATTTCTACGCGCTTAATAGCGGATTTAATATTAGCCACTGCTGTTGTTCCGAAGCTACTCTATCTAATAAACATTGAAAGTCCTGGAAAAACTAATATAACATCTATGCTGACGTGGGAGCGATCCGCGATCGAGATCTCAAGTTAAGCTAGAGAAACAAATATTGGGCAAGCCTGGAAAGTAGGGACAAGTTGACCAAACATACTGAATCTGAAAAACAGATGGTTGGACAACCAGCCCCGCCAAATTACCAGGGTGTCTGTGCCCCCACACACAAACGGGTAACTTCCTAAGATTGGCATTCCTAACTCCATGCTGCGAATCATCACTGAGCGGACTGAGGCAGAAGCGGAATTGCGACGTATCCGCGATCGCACTTCCACTGACCAGATTGTTCATAAAGAAGCAACGGTTCGGGAAGTCCTTCAGCGCGTTAAAGCGCAGGGCGACCGAGCAGTATTGCATTATACGGCGGAATTTGATCAACAAAACTTAACACCAGAAGAATTGCGGATCAGCGGTTCCGAAATGGATGCTGCTTATCAGCAAGTATCGAAAGAGTTGTTAAATGCGATTCTTCTGGCGAAGGAACAGATCGAAGCTTTCCACCGACAGCGAGTACCGAAATCCTGGGTGCAGTTTAAAGATGACGAAGTGGTTTTGGGTAAACGTTACAGACCAGTAGATAAAGCTGGTATTTATATTCCGGGTGGTCGCGCCGCTTATCCCAGTACTGTGTTGATGAATGCGATTCCGGCGAAAGTGGCTGGAGTACCCCGCATTGCTATGGTCACGCCTCCAGGGATGGATAAAGCGATTTCTCCAGCTGTGCTGGTAGCAGCACAGGAAGCAGGTATTACAGAAATTTACCGTGTGGGAGGAGCGCAAGCGATCGCAGCCCTAGCATTCGGGACTGAAACTATACCCAAAGTCGATGTCATTACTGGCCCTGGTAATATTTATGTGACCTTGGCGAAAAAATTGGTCTATGGCACTGTGGGCATAGATTCTTTAGCTGGGCCATCAGAAGTGCTGGTAATTGCTGATAAAACTGCTAATCCAGTCCATTTAGCCGCTGATTTGTTGGCTCAAGCCGAACACGATCCAATGGCTTCGGCAATTCTGCTGACCACAGATTCTACTTTGGCTCATAAAGTCCAAGCGGAGGTAGATCTACAATTGGTGGATCACCCACGG
>JBAVZX010000393.1:0-6419 GCA_049589015.1 Phormidium sp.
CAGATTGATCCCTAAATCTTCGCAGGCATGAATTAGATGAATGGCTTCATCTTGCCCGACATCGGGAAATCCATCGTGTTTTCCATCCAAGATTAAAGGGCCACTCAGTTGCCAAACTCCGATTCCCAGAGAAGAAACCTTGAGATTAGTCTGCCCTAAAACGCGATATTCCATGTCACTAATAGTTGTTAAGGTTCAATAGTTTAGGAACCGACACTAGATGGTTTTTTAATTATTTTGCGAAGCCACCGTTTAATCTGTCCATCCATTCTCAAGTTGTATTTTAAGCGGTTTATTAAACTATTTGATCCGCGATAAGATTCTACAAACTCTGGGCAGGATTTTCCATCTCTGGCAATTATGAAGTAGGGAGGTTCTAGAAAAGGATCGAAGTAGTCGAATGACATATATTCCAGAACATAAGCCCAACGCTGCCTTTGAGTAATGTTTGGCGTAGTGCTGTGCAAACAGAAGGATGAAAAGATAATTACATCTCCGGGCTTGGCTGCGATCGCAATCGGGTTTTCTGGAATGCCATCATAAACCTGTTCATTGCCAACTTTCTTATGAGGCAGGATCTGCTTATGACTTCCGGGTTGCAGCCAAAGACCACCATTATCCTGATTCATCTCAGTAAGAGCAATCCAAAATTGATAATGACCGTCTTTTAACTTGTTATAGCCATTATCTTGATGCCAGGGAAAGGTATCTGCCCCAGGGCCTTTAGCAACAGCCTGATCGTGGCGCATCCAGATGTCTGGCCCAATCAGTTCTTTGAACACATCGACAATTTTTTGTTGAGCAGCAAAAGATTGTATCTCTTCACTGTAGCGATAAATATTACTGTAGAATGTCATCGCCCCTTTGGTAAGGCGATCCTTGTTATTCGGATGTTCAGAAGACTGAATGGTTTCTAAAACATTCTGAGCTTGTTGCTCCGAAAAAAAACCTCTCAAAATAACAAAGCCATTTTTTTCAAATTCTTTCTTGAAATCCTGGTCAATCATCACAACCTCTTTAGAAGCCAAATAATCTGTATTTGCACTGAGAATAATATTTTCTCTTCCGATATTAGATGACAGCACGGTAATTTGTCACTGTTTGACACTTTCTTTGCAGATTCTTCACAATTTCTCTGGGGAGCAAAGTTTCACAGACGCACCAATCCGGCATAAGTTAACGCTCGGCGAAGCAGGAATCCCCACCCTCAACGCAGTAGGGTGGGGAGCGTCAAGAGGAGGATGAAATAACTGTTTGATAAAGGTTTTCTAAACCTCGACATTGACTGTGCAAGTCAAAATGCAATCTAATTTGCTCTTGCCCATTAATACTAAAACGTTGCCAAAGATCCTGATCTGATAGTAGTTGTGAAATATATTGAGCAAGTTGTTGCCAATCCCGCTCAGGAGCTAAAAATCCAGTTTCACCATGAATCACGGCTTCAGGAATTCCGGCATGGCTCGATGCTACGACTGGCAGCCCCATAGCCTGTGCTTCCAGCAAAACGGTTGGTAAGCCTTCGGAATCACCATTTGCGGCGGTAACGCTGGGGACAACGAGTAGTTTGGCTCGATAAATCCAGTCTTTGCAAACATCAGGTGTTTGGGTTCCGAGAAACTGATATTTTTTTAGCAGTCCAGAGGCTAAACTTTCTAAAGAAGTTCTCAGTGGGCCATCGCCAATCATAATCAGTTCTACATTGGGATCTGCTGACTGCACTTGCGCCATTGCTCGAATTAAATATTCGCAGCCTTTTTTCTCGACTAAACGCCCGATAAATAGAACAACTGGATCGCGAGGAATTTCAGGTTTGAATTGCAGAGCTTGGGTATCAACTCCAATGTAGTGAGCGACAACTTTATCCGGTGGGAAACCCTGTTCTAAAAGTTTCTGCTTGATGAAACCGGAAACTGCAATAAAAAGTTTAGCTTCCTGTTTTAAGGCAGATTGACGACGAAAGTAAACTTGTTGTGTTAAAGATGTCTTTTGAAAATTAGATTGGTCTAAGGTTGAATCTAACCCATAAAAAGTCGTGATTAGTGGTAATTTCCATCGCTTGGCAACTGGCATTGCCAGTACACCATTAACTCCAAAATGAGCATGAATTAAGACCGGATTTAAATGTTGAATTTTCCGATCAAGTGCTGGGGCAATTCCAGTAAGCTTGAATAGAGCTTCCTTGGCAGATCCTAAAGTACTTCCCTGGTTAATCACAAAGGTGCGATCGCTGGGCAATGAGAGTCCTTTTGCAAAACGAGAACCAAAGTAGTAAGGAGTAAACTGTTTGAGTGAATCCCCCTGCATTTTAATAAAGGTTTCGGAAGGGGGTAGTAGTAAACCAGTTAAAAAAATGACTGGAGAAGGCATTTGTTTTTATATGGTTATATGGTGATTGTGAGTTGTCAAAGCACCTGAACTATAGGCTTTTGTTTAAAAACCCGGAGTAGAAGTTCTTTGCCAGAAATAATCAAAATTTTGCGGACAGACAAAATTTTTGATTATATTATTCAAACTTATCTGCTTTGACTTGTCAAGTTTCTCTGACCAAAATCACAAAAGAGGGGGATACCAATTCTCTGTAAAGATGCCTTTAATATAGTTAGATTAAGGTATCAGTGCGCTTGAACTTTCTATATTTTAAACGCATTCTTACAAAGAACTGGTATTAAATTTTACCCAATCAAAGGAACATACACTGTCCACTTCCCTTGACGCAGTACTCATACTAAATTTGGTTTGATTACCCCGTTTTAGAGATTTTTAGGGAACCACGTTAGGGCAGCGATTTGCGATCGCAAATTAGACAGGAAGAATTAAGAAGAAAGAAAAAGACAAGGATAAAGGGGGTAGCTAACTGGGATTTGAGATCAGACAATTGAGTTTATTTTGCAAGTCTGCCCAACTAACTCCGGCTAAATTGGGAAGTACTACATGAGAATTTTTCACTCGTTCGTCAGGGCCAAGTCCTACTGCCCACATACCAGCTGCTAAAGCTGCTTCAATACCTGCGGCGGCATCTTCGACAACTAGACAATTTTCTGGGGGAATTTCTATTAGTTTGGCGGCGTGTAAAAACAGGTCGGGTGCAGGTTTAGGAGTTTGGACGCTGTAGCCATCTGCGATCGCATCTATGCGATTAGCAATTCCCAATTTTTCGACAACTGGACGGGCGTTTTTACTAGCTGAACCAATCGCTATTTTAATCCCCGCTTGCTTCAGTTCATCTAATAAATTTAGGGCTCCTGGCAATAAATCAGACGGGGAAATATTCTCAATTGATTCTACATAATAGTTGTTTTTTCGCTCCATCATTTCTTGCAACTTCTCTTCTGAAAATGGTTGATCTCCGGCGATTAATAATAGCGATTCTCGCCGGGATATACCTCTTAAAGCTTCATTAGCTTCTCGATTAAAAGGCAATCTTTCTTCATCTGCTAATCTTTGCCAAGCTCGATAATGAAATTCTGCTGTATCTGTGAGAACTCCATCTAAATCAAAAATTACACCTTGAATATTAGGAGATTGGTTCATAAGAAATGAAGAACTATTTGGAGAAACAATATCGAATTCATGCCAATTACCCCGCCAATGCAATTTAAATTTTAAGCGGTTCCAACCAGGGGGTAATTGTGGTTGGGCTACGGGGCCATTTTCACTAAATTGAACTCCACCAAAACCTAAAACTACAGCTTGCCAAATACCGCCAGCACTAGCAGCATGAATGCCATCATTAGCATTACCTCGGACATCTTCTAAATCTACTAAAGCAGCCTGCATAAATCGCTCATAAGCTTCTTCGTTTTTGCCTAAATCTGAAGCTAAAATTGCATGAATGGCTGGCCCTAAAGATGAGCCATAAGTTATATCTGTGCGAGGTGCATAGTAATCCCAATTTTGCTGCAATGATTCTTGACTATAGGGGATTTCTTTTGATTGGCGCATCAAGTAAAGCAACATTAAAACGTCTGGTTGTTTTAGGACTTGTCGCCTATTTGCTCCTTCAATACTCAAAATTGCTTGCATTGATTTAGTTCGAGGTTCATAATCCTCTAAACTAATATCTTCTAAATTAAAAAATCCTTCAAATTGTTCAATTAAGGTGCTAGAATTGTCATAGAGAACCCAGAGATTAGTGGCAATATCTTGCCAACGCGATCGCCTTTCCGCAGTCAGCTTAAGTTTCTCTTTCAATTCCGCAAATCGTTCGGGAAAACTGTTACTTAACCAATCATAAACTATCAATGCTTTTTCTAAATGCCATTGCGCCATGCGATTAGTAAAAACATTGTTACTGACGTGCTCGTGATACTCATCAGCACCAATTACTTCCCTAATTTCGTATCGCTCTTGTTTGGTATTCCACTCAACTCGACTCATCCAAAAAATGGCTGTATCGAGAATAATTTCCGCTCCATAATCTCGCATCCATTGATCGTCGCCTGTAGCTTTCCAGTAATACCAAACTGCATAAGCAACATCAGCGCTAATGTGAATTTCTCTATCCCGACACCAAATTCTAATTTCTTCACCATAAGGTTGATTAGGAAGTGCCCAACGTGGTGTTACTTCATCCCCAGTATCAGCACTTTCCCAAGCATACATTGCTCCTTTGTATCCATAATGTGCTGCTTTGCGTCTAGCTCCATTTAAGGTGTAATAACGATAAGTTAATAAGTTACGGGCTATCTTTGGTTGGGTAAAAGTAAAGAAAGGCAAAATAAATATTTCCGTGTCCCAAAAAACGTGACCGCGATATCCAAAACCGGAAAGAGTTTTGGCGGGAATACTCACTTTATCATCATGATGAGCCGCACTAATTAGCAGTTGAAATAAGTTATAACGTACTGCTAATTGCGCTTTAGTATCTCCCTCAATTACAATATCACTTTGATGCCAAATTTCGTGCCAAGCTGCTTCATTGGCATTTAATAATGTTGCATAATTAGGTAATTGAGCCAGTTTCGTTTGTGCAAATTCTACAGGTGTTTCTGTTTCCCGTGAAGTGAAAATTGTAATCAGTTTTTCGATTATGACATTAGTTCCAGGAGTAGCGATAAAAGTCGTGCTAATTGTGGGATATCCCGGTGCATTAGTAACTTGTAAAGCAGCATCTATTCCCGAAATTGCCATTCTAAATGCTATGGCTAGTTCAATTCGGGAAGCACGAGTTCGAGCATTTAACCAAGTTCCTTGATCAATTTTTCCTTGATTAAGTAATTCCCAGTGATTGTAGCCTTGATTTTCTGGGTAGCCATTAATGCTAGCCTGAATTTCTACAGTTACTTCTGAGTCTAAAGGTGTGATTCCAAAACGCAATGCTAGAACATTTTGATCGGCTAAACTAGCGAAACGTTCCCAATAAAGGTCAACAGTTTTGTTACTAGGACTGCGCCAACGTACTCGGCGAAATAGGGTACCACGACGTAAATCTAATTGTCGGTGATAGCTGAGTATTTCTCCTTGGTCGAGACGAAAGCGATCGCCATCTATGATGATTAAAAATGGCAACCAATCAGGACAATTAGCAAGCTCAGTATAGACGATCAGAACATCATCATAAACACCGTGGATTAACGTTGATGGTGATGAATGGGGATAGCCTTCTTCAAAACTACCCCTAGTACCTAAATAACCATTGCCAATAGTAAAAACAGTTTCTCTAGAATGTAACTGTTCAGGAGCAAACTGGTTTTCGGTTAAAGTCCAGTCTGTGTAAATTAATGATTGAGTTTGTCGGGCTTTATCCATTGGTGCTGGTGTTAGTTTATAGAACTATCAATTTTCGATTTTAGATGAGGAATTTGAAATTGACACCACAGGGAATTTTTGAATTATTCTGATTTTAAATATTTACTGGGAAAACAACTTCATACCGCAGGAGCATCCCGGATCTAAAATCAGTAATAAAACCCTATAATTTAAGATTCTCCTGCATAAATTTCTTACCCTATTTATCAGATATCACTGTTTCTGGTGCTGTTCCAGGATAATTTCTGCTCTAGGTTTGTAAATTAGGTAGAATAGCGCTTCTAAATAGCGTAGTAGAGCTCCTTTGCTATTGCGGGAGATGTATTTCCAAAATTGGGAAATTTTGGCGATCGACAAGAGTTTTGTGGTATGCAATTGCCAGTTAAATTCATTACGTACCCTCTGAATAGCTTTTTCAGATACTTCTTGCCAGTATTGAGGATTTTTTGCACAAATGTCGAGAAAATTAAGAATTTTTTCGGCAGTTCCTGGCAAATCTGTAGGATTAATTAAGAATCCGCTCTCACCATCTTGAATAATTTCTAGCGCACCGCCAAATTGGGTGGCAAAAGTTGGTAAGCCAGAAATCATTGCTTCTAAAATTGTCATTCCGAAGGCTTCAAACCGAGCAAAATGAACAAAGATACCGTGAGTATCTGCGATCGCTCGGT
>JBAVZX010000394.1:0-3610 GCA_049589015.1 Phormidium sp.
ATACAAACTGGCGGTGATTAACTGTAACATCATCACAGGAATGCCATAATGCAAAAACCTTTTAAAAGATATGCGGCGACCATGTAATTCCGAAATTCCCGCCGCCACAATATTAGAAGAAGCCCCAACTAAAGTACCATTTCCCCCTAAAGTTGCACCAAACATCATCGCATAAAATAACGGCAGAACTTCGGCGGGGAATTGTCCAGTAAAATTTTGTGAAAGTACTTCAGGCGCAGCTAAACCCACATTAACTACATATTGCTTGAGTAAGGGGACCATTGCCACTACTAAAGGAATGTTAGGCACAACGCTAGAAAGTAAACCAACTAAAAAGAGAATAACTATTGAGCCAAGAGCAATATTTTTGCCTAAAACTACTGCTAATACTCCTGATAAATTGCTCACAACACCCGTTTTTTCCAATCCTCCTATTAGGACAAATATGCACATAAAAAATATCAAAGTACTCCAATCTACATCTCGCAAGATGTTATTAACTGTATCTATCTTACTATGGTGAGAAAGTAGTAAAGCTAAAGCTGCACCCAACAAAGCAACTGTAGCAGGAGAAAGGGGAGTTGGTAAAGTTTCCCCTACTACAAAAAATATTAATACAAAAGCGATAATCAAACTTCCCACTGCTAAAACGCGAGGATGATTAATTTGTGGATGGGGCAGTTGTTCTAAATTATCTAACTTTTTTAGCCAAATTTTGCGGAATAAAAACGGTAAGGTAGCTACTACTGTCAGTACAGCAATTGCACCACCTAAACTTAAGCGTGTTAGGTAATCTGTAAAACTAATATTTACCGCATCACCAACAATAAAAGTTGCCGGATCACCAACAATAGTTAATAATCCAGCGCTATTAGCAACAAACACCATTAAAATTAACAAAGGTACAAAATCTACTCCTACTTCCTCTGCCATTGGCGGTAGTAAAGGTGCTAGTAACATTACTGTTGTGGCATTTGGTAAAACCGCACAAATAGGAGTAGTAATAGCTACAATAGCCAACAACAAACGATTTCCTTTACCTTTAGCTAACAGTACTATTTGGGTAGCTAAGTAATCAAACACTTTTGTAGGTTCAAAGGCTCTTACTAATACCATGACTCCAAAGAATAAACCCAAAGTACCGTGACTTTGACTGATATATCCAATGGCTTCATTTAAAGTCATGACATTCAGTAAAACTAGGATCAATGCACCTAAAAATGCAGCAATTGTTAGGTGTATCCACTCAGTCATCACTAAGAAAATTACACTAACAAATGTTGCAATGGCAACTATAGCTTGCCAATTCTCCATAAATTACCTCTGTCTTAAGTTAGATTTTTGGTTGCTTGAATAATACAGAAAAAAACCACCTATGTAAAGGTGGATAATTATTAGGTATAGGGTGTATTTTTTGCTGCTTTCGCTCTTATTACAACTAGGATAAGAGCGAAGATAACGCAACAACATACAATGATATAACTAGCAACTGGCGTTAATAGAATCGGGAATTCCTAGCACAGGACAAGGGAATGTAACACCGAGTTTTTGGACAAGAGAATGCTTGGCAGAGTGACAACCTAAAAATAGTAAATCTGCCTCTTCCGATGCCACAACTTTTGTTAATTCTTCGGCTACAGAACCGATGCGTAAATGCGCGATGAAAGCATCTCCCCATTCTTCTACTAAATAACGTGCTTGCCATAAAATTTGGTCGGCTCTCTCAAAGATAGAATTTCGGGAAGAAGTGGTTTTTACAGGGCGAGATTTTGTGGTTGTTTGGCGATCGCTTGTCGCCAAAGCACCAATTTTTGCTTTGCCAACCTCAGTGGTAATTGATTTTAATGCTGAAGCCGTAGGAAATTGCCAAGAATTACCAGAAATTGTGTAATTTTTCGGAAAATGCTTTAGCTTACTGTTTCCTTGATCGTCAATTACATAAGCAATTTTTACAGTTACCTGTTTGTTTGTCGCTAAACGAGTTTGATGAGCGATCAACAGGGTAATATCTAAAGCTGTATGACTTCTGGGAGAACCGTTATAGGCAACAACAAAATTTAAGGAATCAGATTTAGTTGTTGGTGAAACTGAAGACTTTTTCCCTGGCAGCAATATCATTTGCTCAACCAAATCATCTCGACCAACTGCGCTTTGAAAGCGGACTAACATTGGTTTGATATTCACCAGCTTTACCTCTCGTAAATGAAAAAGTTACTCGTCTTGAGTGAAATAACGATCCAAAAAGTTTAAGGCGTGATTTCGTAATTCAAAATATTCTTTTGTTTCGCGGATTTCTTGCCGATTACGTGGATGGGAAAATGGTACCTCTAAAACCTCTCCTATTGTAGCAGCGGAGCCATTAGTCATCAAAACGATGCGATCGGACATATAAATCGCTTCATCCACATCATGGGTAATCATCATTACCGCTTGTTTGTGGCTTTCCCAGATATCAAGTACTTGCTTTTGTAACTTACTTTTAGTTAGAGCGTCAAGGGCTCCAAAAGGTTCATCCATCAACAACATTTTTGGGCGAGTAGCTAAAGCTCTAGCAATACCAACTCTCTGTTTCATTCCCCCGGAAATTTCATCAGGATATTTATCTGCGGCGGCGTTTAAATTCACCATTACTAGATGTTCGTTGACGATAGTAATCTTTTCAGACCTTTTCGCATCTTTCAGGACTTCATCTACTGCTAAACGGATATTTTCCCGAACAGTTAACCAAGGTAATAGCCCATAATGCTGAAAAATCATCATGCGATCGCTTCCAGGTTTCCGAATTTCTCTCCCCTCCATTCGCACCGATCCAGAAGTTGCTTTTTCCAACCCAGCAACTATTTTTAGTAAAGTAGATTTGCCGCAACCAGAGTGACCAATTACCGAAATAAATTCATCTTCTCCAATTGTCAAATCTACCCCATTAAGCACTACAAATTCACCGCCATCAGGAGTGCGGTAAGACTTAACTAAATTGGTAATTTCTAAAAATCCCGAACCGGATAAGGAACGATCATAAGTGTTGCTGGCGACAGAGTTAGATTTAATCATTGTATGCTCCTGACTTGGGTGTTAATTTTGCCGTAGCTAGGACATAAAAATCTGGTTCGGGCTATTAGCTCGAATCTCAAAACTATTGAGATAACCAACCGGATCGCTGGGGTTGAATTCTTTCCGATCTATAAATACTGCGGCTGGTTCAACCTTGTAATCTTCCTGGGGACATTGAATTCCCATTTCTGTTGCTATCTCCCGATAGAGGTCAGTTCTCCAACCTTTTTGAGCTAATTCTTCAGCGTTTTTCGGAAACTCTTTTATTTGTCCCCAACGTGCCGCTTGCGTCATTAACCAAATACTTTCTGACTGCCACAAAAAGGTTGAATGATCTCCGGGAATTTGGGCAAGATTGACAGGTAAATCAAAGAAAATAGTTGTATCTTCTGCGTTAACAACTCGCTCTTTTTGATCAAACCCACCATAGTTATAATCGCCAACAATTGCAGGTCTAGTAAATTTATCCGTTGGCCCTTTTTTCGGTTTTGCTCCAGTAAAAGATCGGTCTGTAATTAACTCGGCAACTTCTTGGCGATTTTCCGATTTACTGCAATAT
>JBAVZX010000395.1:0-11910 GCA_049589015.1 Phormidium sp.
CTCAAACACCGCATGAAAATCTTGCGGTTGTAACTTATAAGCATACACACTAACAAACCGCGCTGGAATATTCAACGCCCGACAAAAAGCCACACCCAAATGAGCAAAATCTCGACACACACCCGCCCTCTGCATCGCCGTCTGATAAGCCGAAGTCTGCGAATCACTACTCCCTGAAAGATACCTCACCCTCTCATAAATCCAATCACAAATCCCCTTCACCCTAGAATAACCAGGTTCCAAATCATTAAACTCACTCCGCACCAACCCAAACAACATATCCGACTCACAATAACGACTAGGATAAAGATATTGAAAAATCTCCATCGGCAAATCTGCTGGTGGTATCTCCTCAATAGTTTTCCCATCCGTCAAAAATTGCTCCAAATCCACAGTCGCCTGATAACTTACCCTCAACCTACCCACAGGTGCAACTAACCGAACATAGCGATTTCCACTCTCATCAACAATCAATTCATCAAAAGGTAATTGCGGATCAAGTTCCAATTTCTCAGCAATAATCCTTTGGAAATCATTTCTCACAACCTGCACATTAAAAATCAAAGTACTAGGTTCATTGATTGTATAAACCAATTGCGAACCCACATTATATCTCATAAAAAAATCCCTTAAAAAACATATTAGAACAAAAACCTCTTAACAGAACCTAGAATCCCCCAAAAAAAGCCAAGAAAACACAGCACTCTTCCCCATTTTCTTCCTCAATCAACCCCCTTAATTAACAGAAAAACGGTAGAAAATATCCCCACCGTTTTTCCATAAATTTTCAATTGTAGGGGCCCAAAATTGCATTGAGACAACAACACCAACACCGGAACTAGATCAACCAACCTAAAACAGAAACATCGCAACAGGTAGGCCAAAAAAACTCTAATCCCAGAGAATCAACAACACAATCCACCCCTACAAATTCATAAGCTATTCAGCAGCTTGCGGCAATAACTCCCGCCTTTCCCCCTGGCGCACTTTCACCTGACCTTGGTAATCCACATCCACAACTATCGTGTCCCCAGTTTGAATGCGACCAGAAAGAATTTCCTCAGCCAAGCTATCCTCCAACAACCGCATAATTGCACGGCGTAAAGGTCTAGCCCCATAGCTCGGATTATAACCCTCCTGCACCAATCGGTCCTTGAAAGCCTCAGTCACCTCCAAAGTAATATCCTGTTCCAACAACCGCCCAAATACTTCTTTGAGCATGATATCGGCAATTTCCTTCACCTCATCCTTAGAAAGTTGTCGGAACACAATAATCTCATCCAAACGGTTGAGAAACTCAGGACGGAAATATTGCTTCAGTTCCTCATTTACCAAAGAACGAATTCGGTTATACTGTGCTTCACTTTGGTTTTCTGAGAACTCAAAGCCCAAAGAACCACCGCCTTTCTCAATCACTTTAGATCCGATATTGGAGGTCATGATTAACAAAGTATTCTTGAAATCAACCGTCCGACCTTTAGCATCAGTCAAACGACCATCTTCCAAGATTTGCAGCAGCATATTGAATACATCCGGGTGGGCTTTTTCGATTTCGTCGAAAAGTACCACAGTGTAAGGACGACGACGCACAGCCTCAGTTAATTGTCCGCCCTCATTGTAACCAACGTAACCCGGAGGAGAACCAATCAACTTAGAAACCGTATGCCGTTCCATATATTCCGACATATCCAAGCGGATCATTGCGTCTTCGGAGCCAAAGAAATAGGAAGCTAAAGCTTTCGCCAATTCAGTTTTACCTACCCCTGTTGGGCCAGAGAATACAAAGGAAGCGATCGGACGATTCGGATTCTTCAACCCAACACGAGCCCGACGAATTGCCCGTGAAACCGCCGTCACCGCCTCTTCCTGACCAATCAAACGTTGGTGCAGAGTATCTTCCATGTGCAGCAACTTCTCAGACTCAGACTCAGTGAGTTTATTCACTGGAACACCAGTCCAAGAAGCCACAATTTGAGCAATATCTTCCTCAGTAACTACTGGTTGTACTTCCTTGTTATCGGAAGCATCAGAAGTCTTTTTAGTTTGGGAAATCGAGCGAATTTGGCTCTTAATCTCCATTTCCCGATCGCGCAACTCACCCGCCCGGTCAAAGTCTTGGGATCTCACCGCATCGTCCTTTTCCTTGAGAACTTGACGCAGTTCCTTATCCAATTCCTTTGCTGCTGGTGGCAATTGGGAATTAATCAATCGCACTCTAGAACCCGCCTCATCAACCAAATCGATCGCCTTATCCGGCAAAAACCGATCCGAAATATAACGGTCAGACAACTTCGCAGCCGCAATCACCGCCTCATCCGAAATCTTCAGCTTATGGTGTTGCTCGTAGCGTTCGCGCAAACCGTAGAGAATCTCAATAGTTTCCTCCACAGATGGCTCGCCCACCATTACTGGTTGGAAGCGTCTTTCTAGAGCCGCATCTCTTTCAATGTGCTTGCGATACTCATCTAAAGTAGTAGCACCGATGCACTGGAGTTCGCCCCTTGCTAAAGCAGGTTTGAGGATATTTGCCGCATCGATCGCACCCTCAGCCGCACCCGCCCCAATCAGAGTATGTACCTCATCTATAACCAAGATGACATTCCCCGCCGAGCGGATTTCATCCATAATCTTCTTCAAGCGTTCCTCAAACTCACCCCGATACTTAGTACCTGCAACCAGCAAGCCAATATCGAGAGTGACCACCCGCTTATCCTCCAGGATATCTGGCACATCAGCATTAGCGATCCGTTGAGCTAAACCCTCAGCGATTGCCGTCTTACCAACACCAGGCTCCCCGATTAAAACCGGATTATTTTTAGTCCGCCGACCCAGAATTTGGATCACCCGCTCAATTTCCCGTTGGCGACCCACCACCGGATCAAGCTTACCCTCAGAAGCCATAACAGTCAGATTCGAGCCAAACTCATCCAAAGTCGGAGTTTTCGTCCGTCCTTGACTTGCTCCTGGGGTAACTTCAGTATTTTCGCCCAACATCCGAATTACCTGAGTGCGAACCTTCGACAAATCAACACCCAGATTTTCCAGAACCCTTGCTGCGACCCCTTCCCCTTCCCGAATCAGACCTAAAAGGAGATGCTCAGTGCCGATGTAATTATGCCCCAGTTGACGAGCCTCTTCCAGGGATAACTCCAAAACGCGCTTAGCACGAGGGGTAAACGGTATTTCAACCGCAACAAAACCTGAACCCCTACCGATAATTTTCTCTACTTCAATGCGAGCGTCCTTTAAATTAACGCCCATCGACTTTAGTACCTTGGCGGCGACACCTGTCCCCTCACCAATCAGACCTAATAAGATCTGTTCTGTACCTACAAAGTTGTGTCCCAGGCGACGTGCTTCTTCCTGGGCCAGCATGATCACTTTAATAGCCTTTTCTGTAAAGCGTTCAAACATGGCAGCCTTCCATCACCTGCTGAGTCCCGGTAGGTTTGATTCTAGCATAGGGATTCTGAAGGGCTGCTATTATTTCTGATTAAACAACCCTTGAGATCCACATCTTTAATTGATAAAAAATTGGCAAATTTAAATTTGCCAACCCAATTAGCTATTTAAAACATCTAAAATTTTCCCTTTACTAACTCTTAATTTTTTCCTGGTTAATCAGCAATTTCTCTCATCTGTAATTCCCAACGATATGCAGCAAGACGCAAGCAAATTTGCCGTTCCCACTCAGCCAAAGACTGAGTAAATTCTGAATTTTGCAACCCATTTAGCCAAAGAATCAAAGCATCTTCGCCTGTATCTTGATAGTATCCGCGTCGCCTTCCGATTACTTTAAAGCCAAACTTTTGGTAAAGAGAGATGGCTGGCTGATTGGACGCTTTTACTTCTAAGGTGGCTCGTTCTAATCCTCGAAGTCTTGCTCTAGACAACAAAGTTAGCAGCATCGCCTGACCTAAACCTTGATGTTGGTAGTCGGGACAGACAGCCACAATTGTAATGTGCGCCTCATCTAAAATAGCCCACTGACAACCCATTGCCAAGAGTCGGCGACTGGAAAAGGTAGAAGGTAGAAGGTAGAAAGCAGAAGGCAAAAATTCCCCTTCTCCCCCCTGCTCCTCTACCCCCCTGTTCCCCTGCTCGGCTTCTAAAATTAACAATACGTCACTATTAGGACTATCTAGCTCTCTTTGATAGCCATCTAGAGTCCAGAGTCCACCAGCAAAGCATTTTTGGTCTAGTTCGACTACTGCTGGTAGTAAGTCTGCGGTTAAAAGTTGAATAGTTAATGTATGTGTCAAGGCGCGATTGTAAACTGTTAAAGTGAAGCACTTAAGCTTGTTATTTTGAATTTTTGAGGATCACTCCCACATTATGGTATCAACTCACCCTGCCGGGGTTCGCAATTCTGGTTATCAGTATTTTTCTGAGTCTAGGAGTGCTAATGCTTCGCCAAACCAGGAGCTTTTACCTTTAACAGCTAAGGTTAATAGTAGTGACTGTTTGGAAATTGGTGGCTGCGATGTCACTTCTCTGGTGGCGCAATTCGGTTCCCCACTATATATATTGGATGAAGAAACTCTTAGAACTGCTTGTCGCCAATACCGCGATAGTTTTCAAACTTACTATCCTGGGGAATCTCAGGTAGTTTATGCTTCTAAGGCTTGGAATTGTTTGGCTGTTTGTGCGATCGTCCACAGCGAAGGTTTAGCTGTGGAAGTAGTCTCTGGAGGAGAACTTTACACCGCTATTCAGGCTGGTGTAGCTCCCGAAAAGCTGTATTTTCACGGCAATAATAAGTCGGTTCAGGAATTAGAGTTGGCAATTGTATCCAACTGTACAATTATTGTCGATAATTGGCTAGAATTAGAAACTTTGGCTACTTTAAGTACCAAGGATGATATTCAGTCGCCAGTACCAATTATGCTGCGGCTAACTCCGGGGATCGAATGTCATACTCACGAATATATCCGCACTGGTCACTTAGATAGTAAGTTTGGCTTTGATCCTCATCAAATAGATCAAGTATTTAGCTTTGTTAGCCAAAATGCTCGTCTTAAATGTATAGGACTACACGCTCACATTGGTTCGCAAATTTTTGAACTCCAACCTCATCAAGATTTACCAGGGGTAATGGTACAGTGGCTCAAAAAAGCGGCTGAGTATGGTTTGCCAGTAACTCATTTAAATATTGGTGGTGGTTTAGGCATTCGCTACAGGGAAACAGATGATCCCCCAAGTATTGCAGAATGGTCAAAGATCGTCTGTGAAGCGGTAACGGTTGCTTGTCAAGAGCAACAAGTACCTTTGCCAAAATTAATGTGTGAGCCTGGACGTTCTTTAATTGGTTCTGCTTGTGTGACAGCTTACACCATTGGCAGTCGGAAAGAAGTCCCAGAAATTCGGACTTACATTTCTGTAGATGGGGGAATGTCGGATAATCCCCGTCCTATTACCTATCAATCAGTTTACCGAGCCGTGTTAGCAAATCGGATGTCTGCGCCTTTGACGGAAACAGTGACGGTTGCTGGTAAACATTGCGAGTCGGGAGATGTCTTAATTAAAGATATTTCTCTGCCACCAACTCAACCAGGAGATATTTTGGTAGTGCTGAGTACAGGTGCTTACAATTACAGCATGGCTTCTAACTATAATCGAGTGCCTCGTCCGGCGGCGGTTTTAGTCAAAGATGGGGAAGCGAATGTAATTATTCGCCGGGAGAGTTATCAGGATTTGGTAAGATGCGATCGCCTACCAGAGCGACTAAGCTAAAACTGAGCTAGTTGAGGCAGCAGGGGAGCAGGGGAGCAGGGGGGAAAATAAATAATTTATCCTTTTCCCTTTCTTTCACCTTTCACCTTTCTTACCCTTCTGCCTTAGAGCCTTCTGCCTTCAAAAATATTGAGTTTTGAATTAAATAGTTTTTGGGCTGCGAAAAGCAATATTTATTGCAAGCAGTGAAAAAAATTTCTGGGCGATTTCAGTCAAAAAAACAATTAAAATTAAATGAAAAATCTGAGAATTTGTAAATTGTACTGAGTCCATTGGTAATAATTGAAATTATGATAAAACTACATTCTTTTTGGCTAAACTCTCGTTCAGCTTAACTGATATGGTAGGAGCGAGGGCAGTTGTAGAGTAATTTATTCCAGAACTGATGGGAGATGCGCTACGCAAATGGCTGACCGACCCTAGTTGGGTTCTACGTTTAGTTGATGTGGGGTTGGTTCTGGCTCTCACCTATATGGTGCTGGTCATCATTGGTGAGCGACGTACCCTTTGGGTGGTCAGGGGATTTATTATTTTAATGTTGGCTAGTGTTCTAAGTAAAAGCCTAGATCTGTATCTCTTGAGTTTTGTTCTGGATAAATTAGTGGTTGGTTCGGCTGTAGCGATGGCTGTGATCTTCCAGTCTGAGTTTCGCAGATTTTTAGAACAGCTTGGTCGAGGGGAGATTATGCAATTATTTAATCACCCGGGTCGAGTTATGCCTAAGCAGGATAGCGTAACTGATGAAATTGTGGATGCGGTGAAAGAACTTTCTCAAAACCGGATCGGTGCTTTAATCATAATGGAAACCAGTAGTCCAATTGATGAGCAGGATTTTTCGGTGCCTGGAGTGAAGCTGAATGCGGAAGTATCTAAGGAACTGTTACAGACGATTTTCCAGCCTTCAACTTTATTACATGATGGGGCAGTTTTAGTGGCTGGTTCGCGAATTGTGGCTGCGGGGGTAATTTTACCTCTTTCGGAGCGGACGGCATCTCGCCAGTTGGGTACGCGCCACCGGGCGGCAATGGGAATTACGGAGCGAGTCGAAAATTGCTTGTGTATTGTTGTATCTGAAGAAACGGGGTCGATTTCGTTAGCCGAAAGGGGAATGCTGAATCGACCTTTAACCAGCAGTAAACTAAAGGAACTTCTGGAGTTGCGCTTTTCTCCTTCTAGTGATGAGAGGGCTGTTGCTCCCATACGTACTTTAGGTCGGCAAATTGGTTCTGGTGGACAGGCGCTTTTTGGGCGTTTGTTCGGTTCAAGGTCATCATCTTCACGGGATAAGAAATGACTTGTCAGTGAGGACAAATAGGCGCAAGCTATTAAAAGTAACGATCTGACGATCGGAAATTATGCCTCTTAGATGCTAAAAATTAACTGAATTGAAACTGTTCCTTAACCATTGAAAAACTAACGCATTCAAGATTTTTAAAGTTTATATGAAGGCCAAGCAAACTGTTTTAAAATATCTGCCGGATGATTTAGAACCTGAGAGGTTGCCCAGGCACGTAGCGGTGATTATGGATGGCAATGGACGCTGGGCAAAACAACAGGGTTTACCGCGAATTATGGGGCATAGGCGAGGGGTTGATGCGCTGAAGGATTTGTTGCGCTGTTGTAAGGATTGGGGAATTGAGGCGTTAACTGCTTATGCGTTTTCGACGGAGAATTGGGGGCGACCTTTGGAGGAAGTTGATTTTTTGATGACGCTGTTTGAGCGAGTTTTGCGCCAAGAGTTGCGGGAAATGATGCAGGAGAATGTCCAAATTCGCTTTGTGGGGAATTTGAATTCTTTACCTGCGTCGCTGCAAGCTGAAATTGAGCGATCGATGGCTGAAACGAAAGAGAATCAAGGAATTAAGTTTACGGTGGCGACGAATTACGGGGGAAGGGAGGAAATTTTACAGGCTTGTCGGACGATCGCTAATCAAGTCAAACAAGGTAGTTTAAATCCTGAAGAAATTGATCAATCTTTGTTTGAAAGCCATCTTTATACGGCAGGAATTTGCGATCCCGATTTGTTAATTCGGACTAGTGGGGAGATGCGAATTAGTAATTTTCTGCTTTGGCAAATGGCTTATGCGGAAATTTATATTACTCAAACTCTTTGGCCGGATTTTAACCGGAAGGAGTTTCATCAAGCTTTGTCTGATTATCAAAGGCGCGATCGACGTTTTGGCAAAGTCTAATAACTTTAGGTTCGTTGTGAGGACTTTAGTCCTTCTATTTGGAAAGGAAACGACTAAAGTCGCTACTACGAACCTACGACTAAAGTCGCTACTACGAACCTACGACTGAAGTCGCTACTACGAACTGATTTTATGGGCCGGAGAAAACTGCTTCTTCAATGTCGCGACGACTTAGGGAATATTTGAAAGAACGTTGAACATCCTGACCATTTTCCCCAGCGTTGAAATAACGAACTGTTATTTGGTCGATATCTAGCCACAATTCAGCTTTCCAGGCGGGTTTTTCGACTCGCCAACAATGGAGTTCTTTTTGGTCTTGTTGACATCCTTGCGCTTTTAACCATTGTTCAATTTCTGGTAGGGGATGGTTATACAAGGGGGTTTCTGGTGGAGGAATCGTCATAGCTTAATCAATTAAAGGTGAGGAATAGTTAACCTTTAATTATTATTTTTACGTTTATTAGCCCAGAGGTGGTGCAGAGTGAACCGGGAATGAACTTATTGGAGTGGGAATGACTTGTTGGAGTATGAGTTGATTTTCTTTGACTATTGGTTGTAATGCTGACTCTCCACGGGTTAAGGCGACGATGAAGGCTAAGACTAAGCAGCCAATGAAGGTTAAAAGGAGAATAAATAAGGCAAAAATTTCTCCACCGTCGAGGGGTCTGTCGGTGGGGTCAAGGTAAGCGGAAGAGGTTTTTTGGGAAACTGGTTGGTGTAGGTTTGGGGTTGGTTGAATGACGGCGACGCGAGAGTAGCCTATTTGGTAGTCGTAGGTTAGTCGGCGTTCGGGGTTGCTGAGGGTGGCGTAGGCTTCGTTGAGTTGTTGAAATTTGCTGGTGGCGATCGCTTTTGGTAAATTCGTCGTGTCGGGATGATACCGTTTACTTAATTCTCGGTATGCCCGCCTAATTTCTACAGGGGATGCAGCAGGATGCAGCCCTAATAAGCCGTAATAACTCGATTTTATGCGCTCTTTGGTGGAAACGCTGGTTTCGGTTTGGTTTTCTGTCTCCCTGTTGCTAGTCACCTCTGCTTCCCTCTGACTAGTTATGAAAGTTTATGGACTATTTTAGCGATACTTACAGCTTAAGATTATGCAGAAAGACTAACCTCAAACAATTTGGAATATTTACACTATAAAATTGCACAAGAAAACGATGTGGCCTGAACACTTCCCCAGTGATTGTCCACCTGAAAATGCCAAAAATGCTTTTGGGGAGGTGTATCGTCTTATCAACCATGATTCCCCTAGTCCCGATGACTTTCGCTCATGGCGTGAAGAAAATAGAAATAAGCAGTGTCCTGAAGGTATGACAGAATGCCAAGTCTGCGGTATCTCTGTTTTTACCGATAAAGCTGATGCCGACCGCGTAATCAAGAGAATTCCTCGTTTTAGAAGGGCAAAGCCTGCTTTAGGTCAGCTAACTGCTGAATTGGGAGTAATATTACATACTCCCTCACGACTAAGCCAGTCTCATCATACTTGGTGGATTCCCGTTGGTGCCGAACCTTGGACTGTATTTAAAATTGTAGATGTTAATGAATAAAGCAGAATTATGAGCCTTTTGCCTAAGTCAACCAGTTTAGGAAACCTCGAAATTATTGAGGTCTATGAATACTACGACAAACCATGTCTTTTCTCCTGCCGCAATGAAGCAGGTGAGATTTTTCTTGGAGTTTGGGTAGATGAAACACCCAATTTTGACATCTGGTTTTATGTACCCATGAGTTTAAAAAGATTTCAGTCTGTTCGGTCTGGAGGTATCGATCTAAAAGATGCTTTTCTGGTAGCAGAAAACGGTTTTGTATTTAAAGTTGTAACCTCTGATGATGACAGCCCAAGCAAGATCGTAAGTATTGCTTGTGAAATGCTTAACGAAGATTTGCTACCTATGGCTGGAGAATTCCTTAATTATAGTACTGAGATTCTTGAGATAAGCCATTAATAACGGAACGACTAATGAGCGATGAGTTTGAAAATTTATCGACCAACCAACAGCAGGAAGTTATTGATTTTATCCAATTTTCGCAATATAAATTCCAAAAGGATGCGCCAGAAACACGACCTATTTCTGCTTATGAAGCAGCCCAACAGTGGGCGGGATGTGTTGATAGTGGATTGGGCGATCTTTTTACTAATAAAGCTTATCTAGAAGGATTTGGTAAAGAATGAAAACAAAAGTAATTTTAGATATAATTACTTTATTAGTTTTAAATCATTCTTACCAATTACACTGCTCAAATCGCCGCTTTAAAGCTTCCTTTTTAGGCCAATAAATTTTATCTTTGGGAAGTTGCAAAGGTTTTCCATGAAGTTCACTGTAGCTAGTTTCACGTAAGCTTGAGGCAAGATAGACTTCCATTTTCTCTGGTTCAATTGTAATCAATTTGAGGTCAAAAAGTGTATGTAAATCTGCCCGAAGTAACAATCCGTTGGAAGGATGATTATTTTCAGTTTCAACGTAAGGAATGATATGAGCAGCTTCTAAAGCTTCTGGGACATCACATTCGGTAATGGCGCAGCGATAGTTATATATTTCGAGTAAACTTTTGCGAAATTCATATTGTCCTTCCCGTCGAGCAATGGACATTATGGTTCGCTTTTCGGCTTCTTCAATAGTTTTTGGATTGAAGTATTCTTCAGTGTCTAATTGTTTTTGTGCTGCATTAATTTCTGCTGCTATATACTGCCTTAAAGGTATTTGCTTCGATTTTTGTTTATAAACATCTTCCTCAAACTTCTGAAGGAATTTATCTCTGCGTTCCTGGGCAATTTTTGCCATATATGCGTCTATAACCTCTACTCCTTGAGAGGTTAAACGGCTACGATAAACTTCAGTCCAAGTAATTTGTCCTGTAATAAATAGTTTCCAAGTTAAGGAACTTGATAATTCAGGACAAAGAATATCATCTGTATTTAGCACACGACTATCTAAACGCAGTACCTTTTTTAAAGTTGTGTGGATTCGGCTCACAGTTGTATCATCCATAGGTCGGTTAAGATCTGTTTTACTTAATTGTGCAGTCTTGCTAACACCTTTTAACTCAATTTGTCGAAAGACCTCTAAGTTTTTCTTGAGACTTTTCCGATTGTTTTCGATTTGATTTTCATACCATTGCTGTAACTCTAATGGGTACTTTTGGGAAATTGACATTTTTAGATTTCATTAATAAATAGCAAAAGGACAATTAAATATAAATTTGTTTTTATTTATTAGTAAATATTCATTAAAATATTTTATATGATTAGATTAAATTAAATTTGCTTAATTTTTTACCACCAACAACTCCCCAAATTCCTGCTAACAGCAACCAACCTAAAGCATTCACTCTTAAATCAAACATTGTGACATCGGCGGTATTAAATAAAATACAACCGAAAAAGGCGACTAAATGACTAAAAAATATTAATTTATCTGCTAAGGTATCTGACCAATCTCTGATTAATAAAAACCCTTGAACGATTACCCAACTGACTAAACTACATAAGAGAATTGTGGCGGGAATGCCGATTTCTGCGGTGAACATTAAAAATAAATTATGGGGATGTCCTAACCAAATTGGTAGTTTATCAGTTGAATATTTGCTAATATAAAGAGGGGAAAAGTTGCGTAATCCCCAACCTGTTAAGGGGCGTTGTTGGGTGAGGGATAGGGCAAAGTTCCATTGGGTTGAACGTAATAGGGGAATTGGTCGATCGCTAAACATTTCGTCAGACAGTCTTCCCCAAATAAAATAAGGAACAATCTTTCTAAAAGGTTCCCTAATTGGTGAAGGCGCAAAGGCTGATAATAGGATAATTCCAGAGATTCCGCTAACTATAAATATTAGCCAACGCCAACCTAAATATACGGCAAAGGTTAAGCAGGCGAAAACTGCGATCGCCCACCCATTGCGCGAATTTGTTAAGAGTAAAGCTAGAGTGTTTCCTAAGAATGCTATTATTAAAACTTGGAATTTGGGATTGGAGATGACAGGCAAG
>JBAVZX010000396.1:0-2076 GCA_049589015.1 Phormidium sp.
CAACCCAATAGAAATTCTTCCAGCGAAGAAGAGCAAAAATCGGAAAACTTAATGAAAGTTCAAGAATAGTTGCTAACTCCACAGTTTAACGCTTTTCTGTTTAAGTGAAACTCAAGCCAAGTACTGAGATAAATTGTTACTCAGTACTTGGATTAACTAATAAAAATTGTCAAAGGACAACTGTGATGGGACTAGATTTACCTAAATTTTATAAAGCCTGTAATCCTAGTAAAACTCTAACTGTAGACAAAATTGAAGATCGCCAATATTATATTGACTTTTCTTCAGTAAGAGGCGGCAAAATCATTGAGGAATTGCGAGACAATATTACTTTCTTTTCTCCTGATGAACCAACCTGTCAATTATTCACTGGACATATCGGTTGTGGCAAGTCTACAGAACTAAATCAACTTAAATATGTTTTACAACAAGAAGGCTTTCATGTTGTACATTTTGAGTCAGATCAAGACTTAGAAATGGTAGATGTAGATATTAGCGATATTCTGTTAAGTATTGCCCGTCAAGTAAGCGAAAGCTTAGAAAAAATTAAAATCAAAATTCAACCAAAAGGCTTCCAAGCATTACTCACTGGAGCAGCTAAATTGTTGCAAACAGAAATTGATGTAAAAGCTGAAGCATCAGTTCCCGGAATTGCCAAAGTGAGTGCTAGCAGCGAAGGTGAATTTTCTTTAGGTTTTGGTATAGGCAAACTAACAGCTAAAGCTAAACAAAGCCCTGATGCTCGTAATCGGTTGAGACAATATTTAGAACCGCGCACTAAAAGTGTTCTGGATATAATCAATCAGGAGTTATTGCTTCCTGCGATCGACAAATTGAAACAACAAGGAAAAAAAGGATTAGTAGTAATTGTTGATAATCTCGATCGCGTAGAAACCACTTTAGAACACAATCAACCAGAGTATTTATTTGTCGAAAGAGGTGAACAATTAAGACAACTTTGCTGCCATGTTGTATACACAATTCCTCTTTCTTTAATTTTCTCTAATGATTTAGGAAGACTCACTGAAAGATTTGGCGTAAGTCCCAAAGTTTTACCAATGGTGCCAGTAAAATTGCGATCGGGAAACTGCTATGACGAAGGAATCATACTATTACAAAAAATGGTGCTAGCCAGAGCCTTTCCCGATATCGTAGAAGCTCATCGTTTTGGGTTAATTACCGAACTTTTTGATACTCCAGAAACCTTAGAAAGACTCTGCTTAATGAGCGGTGGTCATGTGCGTAGCTTACTCAGATTATTGCACCGCTGCATTGAAAAAGAAAGACGACTTCCCCTTTCTCGAAACAACTTAGAAACGGTGATTAAAGAGCGTTGTAATCAGCTGGCATTAGGGATTACTGATGAAATTTGGAGCCTCCTAAAGCAGGTATCACAGGACAAGTCAGTAACCGGAGAAGTTGAATATCAAAATTTGATACACAGTATGTTTGTATTTGAGTATCGAGAAAGCACAGAATCTTGGTTTGATGTTAATCCAATCTTATTGGAGGCGAAAAGATTTGTCTCATGAAAAAATTATATTATGGGGAAAACATCAACAGCTACAATGAAAATTCTTGCCAGGAATTAGCATGGGCAATTGAAGCTTCATTTGGAGAATTCTCGTTAATTTTGGTACGCTGTAATTATGCAAATTTGCGAGAAAATACAGTTCAGCAGTTGCGAGAAATCTGTGCTTTTGAAATCCGAAAAGTACATCTGTGTGAATCAGAGAAAACACTTTATAGCACCATTAAAAATAATCTAGGGAATGAAGAACCCTTAGCTGTAATGGTTTTTGGTTTAGAGTCAGTAATTGCTATTGAAAAATTACTGACTGCAACCAATTCGGTTCGTGAAGAATTTCGGAATAATTTTCCGTTTCCTTTAGTGTTATGGATCAATGATGATATATTGCAAAAATTAATTCGTTTAGCGCCTGATTTTGAAACTTGGTCAACTACTATTGAATTTGTTATTAGCGACAATGAATTAATTGATTTGATTCAAGAAACAGCTGATGATATTTTTGCTAAACTTTTAGATTTTGGGGCTGGTTTATTTTTAGATAATGC
>JBAVZX010000397.1:0-2029 GCA_049589015.1 Phormidium sp.
AGCTGCGCTGTAACGGGGGCATTCATCCGACATTTTTAGGTAATTCGTGGACGAGATAATTGTATAACCAAATGGGGGCACGACCGGATATAATTACACCAATTGTGGTGTTAATCCCACTGGGTAATTCTAAATCAGTTAGTTCTTCTGGGGAAATAATTCGGTCTTTGCTGGTTAATTCAATTGATAATAGCTGATATTTCAATCCTTGGGGGTTTTGTTGGTGAGATAGGGAAAGGCAAATGTTGTTTTTTAGTGGTTTGGTCATTGCTTTGATTTCCATTATTAAAGATGTTTGGAATGGGCGGGGTTTGATTTGAATCTTTTCTTTTGGGGTGAAGGTTTTGGGCTAAACTCGCCCCTACTGTTTTGGATCAATCAGGTACATGATGTTATTTTGTGCTACTATAACATCTGGGTAGAAAAGGGGTCTTCCAGAGTTGGCGGAAGTTGGTTTTGTTTATCCTCCCAGTCCACAAATTCTGCAATAGACATCTCCAATGACTCTTGTAGGGTAGGCATCCTGCCTGCCTTTGAGATTCTTTTTTGGAGAGATCTAATAGATATTTCCAGAAATTAAATCTGCATTACTTGGAACTCTTGTAGAGACGTTGTATACAACGTCTCTACAATCTTTTTTGGGGATTTTGTGTTTTGTTTCCCGCCCGCCCGGAATTTGATTTCCGGGCTAATAGCGAAAAAAGCGACTTAACCCAGTCGCCGGGAGCAAAACGGTAATCGCACCAGCAGCTATGTACTGCAAGTTTCCAACAAAGCGACTTAACCCAGTCGCCGGGAGATGAATTAACAGATCCCAATCTGTCATTCAAAAAATTGTTTCCAACAAAGCGACTTAACCCAGTCGCCGGGAGGACGGAAATAGGTCAAAGTTAATTGAATTAGCCGTTAAGTTTCCAACAAAGCGACTTAACCCAGTCGCCGGGAGTCAAGATGCAGTCAAAGCTACCTCTATGTCTGCTTGGTTTCCAACAAAGCGACTTAACCCAGTCGCCGGGAGTTGTCGTAACATCAGAAGGCATCAGACTGATCGATGCGTTTCCAACAAAGCGACTTAACCCAGTCGCCGGGAGAGCTTCCTTTGAAACCTTTACCCAGCATAGCATCCCAGACCGATTTGCGAGGGGGGTAGATTTTTTTGGCAAAAGCAAACAAAAATGGCGGTGAAAAATCGCTGAAACCCTTTGTTCATGAGCTAACGAGCGCCTCAACGACAGAATCGGCATTTGGGGGATTTTCCGACCCCCTCGCAAAAAAGATTAACATCGATACAATCCTAAACCTGTTTTACTTGACTGCTAAACTATCGATCGCAAACCTACCACCGAAAACCTAAAACCGAAAACCCAATTAGACATTTGTGCTACTATAACCTTTAAGTAGAAAGGGGATCTTCCATAGTTGGCGGAACTTGGTTTTGTTTATCCTCCCAGTCCACAAATTCTGCAATGGTTGGCGGCTGGTCAACTGGCGAATCGGTTTGCCCGATCGGTCCGTCTGTGGGTATTATTAAAACGGTTTTATCATCCTGAGTTTTGTTGGCGAGATTTGCCGCAAGCATTTAGTTATACTGAGGTCCGATCGCACTTATTCGCATTATCTCATCCCCAAAGCAACCAAATGAGTGTGGAAGAATTGGTTGCTGCTTGTCATGACTCTAGTTGTGTTTGTCACCAACCTTTTCGAGATTGGATTTTTACAACGGAAACTAATCAAGAGGAATCAGTTTGGCGACCAATAGTAATGCAGTTGACGGGGTTGAGTGAAGATGAATTAGAACAGAAGTTACTAGAACGTCCTTTTGCTACGGTACATCGATCGATCCGCGATGACTTAAAACAGTTGCAGCAAATGGGATGGTTAAAATCTCCTAGTTCGGGAAAGTACCAACTTTGTGAATTTCCAGAGTTACCAACTCCTCCAACTGAAGTTAATCACCAATCAGATTTAGCGTTATCAAAAGCGCAAGTTTGGGAATTATTGCGAGTGTTGGAAGCGGTAGCTTTTGTCC
>JBAVZX010000398.1:0-3857 GCA_049589015.1 Phormidium sp.
CCCCTCTGCCCCTCTGCCCCTCTGCCCCTCTGCCCCTCTGCCCCTCTGCCCCTAACGCGGTGCTGCTTGAGATGGAGAAGGTTGAGAACCTTGGGCGATCGTCGCTTGCATTCTAGGAGTAGCGAGAAATTTTTGAGTATCGCTAATTAAGCGAGTGCCCCAAAGATTTTGCTTTAAAAAGTCCAGATCGGCGTAGCGATCGTCACTCTTAATCGCGGTTTCTCCTAAAGCTAAAGCTTTTTCCCGATCGCCTTTCATGTAGAGGGCGACTGCGATCGCTAACTTAGGTTCCACGCCATCCTTTTCAATAGTCAGGGCTTTTTGCCATTGCGTAATCGCCGCATCCACATTACCCTGTTCATATTTAATCAAACCAATGTTGTTCATAGCAGGCCAGAACTTAGCATCAGCTTTCACAGCTTTTTGGTAGTTATCCAAAGCTTGGGGAAATTGATTTAACTTGTAATAAGCATTTCCCAAATCAAACAAAGCTTCGGCAGAATTGGGTTTAAGCTTCAAGCCATCTTTTAAAGCGGCGATCGCAGCATCATACTTTTCCTGTTGAAAGTATGCAGAACCCATAGCAAAGAAAATAGCAGCTTCATCCGGTTTTAAAGACTGAGCTTGTTTGAGCGCCGCAATAGCTTTGTCTAATTGATTATTCTGCACATACAATCCCCCCAGAAGAAACCAAGCTTGGTAACTTTTCGGGGAAAGCTGTGTTGCTAATTGGGCGCGGGTTAAAGCTAATTCATATTGTTGGAATTGCGCCAACTGAGCAGCTTCTTGGGCTAGGCTCAAGCCTTGCTGCTCCAACTGAGATGTGTTGAGTTGCAGCGCATGAGGTACAAGCGCCTGTCCAAAAGCTGGTGCAGCCGCGCTCCAAATCCCGAAAATGAACAAAAGATGAAACCAAGGTTTGCGTTTGGTTGGCACAGTACAGCCTCGAAGTCAGAAGATGTCGTCAGTTTAGTTTAACGATAATTCATTACTTTAATACGGACAAGTTCTCGCATCAAGATACCAGACTTCTTGAAGAAGTCGGGGATCTTGATTCCGAGAGAGCGAAATTTGAACCAGAATTGCGTGGTTGGTGTCTTTAATTTATATACAATACTTCCGGTTCCCTTCTCTCACCAAAAATTACCCGATTAACCGATCCTCCTAGATTGGGGAAACTCGTTAATATTAAGAATAGTAAAGTAAACTAATCACCAGTGTATATTTTTCACTGGCTCATACAGATATGCTTAACTCAGATCAGGATTAAGGATAAAGATCAAACCTCAAAGCATTGACAAAAGTACATTGAAGCTTTTGCGATCGTCCGAAGATTATATTTATTTTCTGAAAAATTACCCGATTACATAATTTCAAATCATGCAAATTCCTTTTATTAGTAAAAAATCTGACCAACGAACCCCTTGGATTGCGGGATTAATCGCCGCTGGGCTACTGAGTGTTTCAGCTGGTACTTACGTTATAGTCAACCGGGTAACGCCGCAAACCGATGTGGCGCAAGTAACTGTCCCTGTTGAAGCCAAAACAATTACCCTGCGAATTACAGCCAGTGGTACAGTAGTGCCGATCCAAACGGTTAACCTCAGCCCGAAAACTGCGGGAAGAATCACTGAGTTACTAGTTGAACAAGGCGATCGAGTAAAAGCAGGCGATATCATTGCCAGAATGGATAATGCGGACATTCAAGCGCAACTAGCCCAAGGGAAAGCAGCCTTAGCAAAAGCCCAAGCCCAGTTAGCCGAAATTCGCGCCGGAAATCGCCCGGAAGAGATTTCCCAAGCTAGAGCCAGGTTATCACAAACCCAAGCCCAGTTAGCCGAAGCCAGAGCCGGAAGTCGCCCGGAAGAAATCGCCCAAGCGAGATCTCGCTTAGATCAAGCTAAAGCCCAATTAACAGCAACACAAACTGGTAATCCCCAACAAATTGCCCAAACTCAAGCCCAAGTTCAAGCCGCCCAAGCTAGGTTAGATTTAGCAAATCAGCGTTTAAAAGCTAATCAAAGTTTAGCTAGTCAAGGAGCAATTTCTACCGATCGATTGCAAGAAGTTACTTCTGAATATCGCAGTGCAGCGGCGAATTTGGAAGAAGCAAAACGGCGGTTAGCACAAATCCAAAACGGTACTTCGCCAGCAGAAATAGATCAACGTCAAGCAGCGGTTCAAGAAGCACAAGAAGCTTTAGATTTGTTGCAAAAAGGAACTCGCCCAGAAGTAATTGCTCAAAGACAAGCAGCAGTAAGAGAATCTGAAAAAGCTTTGGATTTATTAATCGCAGGTTCTCGCCCGGAAGATATTGCTCAAGCTGAAGCAGGAGTCAAAGAAGCTGAAGCGAGAGTCCAACAATTTCAAGTGCAATTAAATGATACGATTATCCGCGCTCCTTTTGAAGGAATTGTTACCCAAAGATACGCAACTATAGGGGCTTTTGTTACGCCAACAACTTCGGCTTCTAGTAGTGCTTCGGCAACTTCTACTTCGGTGGTGGCGATCGCACGCGGTTTAGAAATTCTCGCTAAAGTTCCTGAAGTTGATATCGGGAATATTAAACAAGGACAACCTGTAGAAGTTGTCGCCGATGCTTTTCCTGAGCAAGTTTTTAAAGGAAAAGTGCGCTTAATTGCTCCTGAAGCGATTATCGATCAAAATGTTACTTCTTTCCAAGTCAGAGTGGAATTAGTTACTGGTTTGGAAGAGTTAAAATCAGGGATGAATGTGGATTTAACTTTCCTCGGAAAAGAAGTTAGCGGGGCTTTAATGGTGCCGACAGTGGCGATCGTCACCGAAAACGGACAAACCGGGGTTTTATTACCAGGTGAAAAGAACAAATCTGTCTTCCGTCCAGTAACAATTGGTTCCACAATTCAAGACAAAACTCAAGTTTTAGAAGGTTTGAAAGAAGGCGAACAAATCTATATTGATTTGCCCAAAGACCGGAAAAAAATTAAACCATAATAGTCAAGTAGTTAATAATTAGCTTGTGAAATGGATATTGTTGAAAGCGTGAAAATGGCAACTACTACATTAGTTGCAAACAAATTACGTAGCACATTAACGATGTTAGGCATTATCATTGGTAATGCTTCAGTAATTGCAATGGTGGGAATTGGACAAGGGGCGCAAAAGTTAGCATCAGAACAATTTGAATCCCTCGGCCCAAATGTTTTGTTTATCATTCCCGGTAATCAAAATGCTCAAAGAAACCGCGATCTTCCCAAAACTTTGGTGTTAGATGATGCGAAAGCGATCGCAAGTCAAGTACCTTCTGTGTCAGAGGTAGCGCCGCAAATTCAAAGCCGTCTACCTGTGGTTTACAGTAATAGAAACACTAATACACAAATTATTGGCGCTACTCCAGAATTTTTACCAGTCCGCAGTTTTGATTTAGCCAGAGGTAGGTTTTTTAGCGATCAAGATTTGAAGAGTAACAGCCAAGTAGCAGTTCTCGGTTCTGATGTGGTAACTAAACTGTTTGGTAATCAAAATCCCATTGGTGAAAAAGTGAGAGTTAGAAATCTCAGCTTTTTAGTAATTGGGGTGATGGAATCAAAAGGTTCTTTCTTGGGAAGTAACCAGGATGATACAATTTTTATTCCGATCACTACAATGGCTAATCGCCTCAGAGGAAGAACTTCTCCTTACGGGACTGAAATAGATTTTATTGCTGTTTCGGCGCGAGATGCTAATAGTATTGGTGCGGCGCAATTTCAAATCAGTAATTTGTTAAGATTGCGCCATAAAATTACTACTGAAGATGATTTTACCGTCAGAACGCAAAAAGATGTTCTACAAATTGTCGGAACAATTACAGGCGCTTTAACTTTAATGTTAGCTGCGAT
>JBAVZX010000399.1:0-2946 GCA_049589015.1 Phormidium sp.
GCATATCGCGCTTTTGCCCTTTGTTAAAATTTTATAATAAATAGACTAAATGGGGAGATTTGAGTTTAAGAATTTTGAACCGCAGAGGCCCAGAGAACGCAGAGGAAGACGAGTAATATCTTTTACGCAAATCATTGATACAAATGGGTAGGGGGGTTTAGCCAAAGGTGGAAATACCCAGGAATAAAATTGAACTCAAAACCCGCCCATACCGAGTATTTGTACTAAACATTTAGGTAATCAATATAAGGGACACAGAGAGTTATTGATGAGTATGATTAAGAAATAATTTAATTGGGGAATTAGATGACGCGCCTGCTTCACGACCAATTTGCTAAGCAATATTTGGAGGAGTTATTAGCACCTTTGGGACAAGTGGAAACCAGTCGGGATGTATCGCCGGAAGTCCGTCAGGTTGATGTTTGGTTTGTCCCAGCAACCTTGCCTTCTAACCCACTACAATTTCTGGGTTTGTTGGGACAAATGGCATCTTCTAGTTGTGTTTTTGAAGCGTATCGAAATATGCCTAGCCCAGTTGAAATATGCAATTGTCTGCTTAAATTGTATTCGTTACAGGGCAAACTTTTACGTAAGGCACGACGAGAGAATTATTCTGTTTCGGAAGCGGAACTGCCAACTTTATGGATTTTGTCACCTAGTTGTTCGCTTAATTTGCTAAATGGTTTTGGCGCAAAATTTGATAGTTCAGGAAGTTGGGTTGAAGGCGTTTACTTTCTGCCAAAATACCAGAAAACAGCACTGGTAGCGATTAATCAGTTACCAACTACAGAAGCAACTTTGTGGTTGCGAATTTTGGGACGTGGCGAAACTCAAAAACAAGCTGCACGAGAAATAAAAGCGCTTCCGAGTAATCATCCTTTTAGAAGGAATACTTTGGAAATTGTTGGTAAGTGGTATGTCAATTTGCAAATAAGTCAAAAATTAGATGAAGAGGATAGGGAGGTACTTATGAATTTATCACCAGCTTATTTGAAATGGCGGGAAGATGTGGTGCAGGAAGGACGGCGAGAGATAGTGGAAAATTTGCTGCAAATTCGATTTGGTTCGCTGGATGAGGTGTTAGCTGGGGCGATACCTTCGATGTTGCAATTACCATCGCCGGAGTTGACTCGGTTGTTGTTGACACTTTCTCGCGAGGAGTTGTTGGAACGGTTTGGCGAGGGAGTTTAATTGAGTGCGTTTCAGTTGCATCAAGTAGACTCCAGAAACCCGGTTTCTTCAAGAAACCGGGTTTCTTTGTACCTCACTCACCGGAAAACAGAAAAATAGGTATGTGGTGTGATTTTTAACTTAACTTCGGGAACCCCGAATGCTCAAATTTTCTATAAAAGCTTGATGTTCTGGTGTTGCTAACCCCCTCTGTAAAACCGACTGTACCTCAATCAAATTACCACTTAATAAAGCGGTAACTCCTAACCATAAACCCGGAAAAACTTCACTTCTAATTATTCCCGATTCGTCCGCAGATAAAGCAACATATTCTCCTTCTGTTAAGCGGAACCAACTAATTTTTTGCTCATAAACTTGCCAAACTAAATATTCTTGTACTTGGTTACGACGGTAAACTTTTAATTTATCTCGCAAGTCATAGGAAGCACTGCTTGCTGCTATTTCCGCAATAAATTCTGGCGCACCTTCAACATAACTATCTTCGCTAATAGTAGATTGTCCACCAACTTCAATTCGCAGCATTGCATCGGGTTGCGGTTCGTTATCTGGATCGAGACGTACTGTGGTATTGTCCATTAAATTGATCCCTGGTGTGGCAATCCAGTATGGAGATAACCATGCCATAATGCTAGCGTGAGGTATACCGTGAATAACTCGCACTGGCGATGCCATATAAACAACTCCTTCAATTAATTCAGCTTTTTTCAAGTGAGGCATGGCTTCGTAGCGACGCTCAAATTCAGCGCGACTGAGACAATCACCATTCTCCAAAGGCAAAATTTTTGGCATTGTTCCGATCATGGTTTAACCTCCAACCTTATGTTTTTATTGTGGCATAAGGAGTTGGGAATTTTCTCTGGTTCTCTCCTCAATTCTACTACTCAAAAATGATGGTATTTAAGAAGTGGAATTGCGATCGCACTAACCTTATATAATATTAAATATCTGCTAAACTTCCTCCATCTCTAATAATGACTCGCTTCATTCACGATCAATTTGCCAAAGATTGTCTAGAGGAATTACTAACACCTTACGGACAAGTAAAACCTGCTCAAAAAGTCTCATCAGAGACAAGGGAAATCGATTTAATGTTCATTCCCAATACTCCCCCAGCTACCCTCTCACAAGATTTAGGATTATTAGGAAGATTGGGAGAAACAACCGCAATTTTTGAACCTTTTCGTAATCCGGTTGTTCCAGAGGAAATTTGTAGTTGTCTCTTGAAAGCTTTAGAAGTTAGAGAAGGCATTCAACGACAAGCAAAGCGCAAAAATGCACCCAATGAAACCATCAGCTTACCTTACTTATGGATTCTCACTCCAACTGCCTCAGCCTCAATCTTAGAAGGATTCCGCGCTATACTAGAGGAAAATTGGGGTACAGGAGTTTATTTTCTTCCCTATTATTTGCGAACAGCCATTGTGGTGATTCATCAATTACCTAAAACCCCGGAAACTCTTTGGCTGAGAATATTGGGAAAGAAAAAAGTCCAACAACAGGCAATTGATGAATTGGAGGCATTATCAGCTGACAATGTATGGCGAGAAAGAATCTTAGAACTGTTTTATCAATTACGTGAAAATTTAAACCTTAATCAAAGTTTAGCAGCAGACGATCGGGAGTTAGTTATGAGATTACAACCTTTGCTTCAGGAAAAGTTAGCCCAAGTTGAACAACAAGGTATTCAACAAGGTATTCAACAAGGCATCCAGCAAGGTATCGAACAAGGTATCGAACAAGGTATCGAACAAGGTA
>JBAVZX010000400.1:0-3095 GCA_049589015.1 Phormidium sp.
CCCCACTTGTATCATTTGTCATATTTTTACACCTTTTATCCGCGTGGTAGATGACAGAAATTATCTTACAAGTCTTGCATTTCAACAAGAGGGCAAGTAACCAAAAGAAAAAAAAGTCTCTACCCTTAACCGAGAGTAGAGATCCTGTTTCCCCAGAGTTAAAATTTGAAAAGTAAATTTAATTTACATTTACCCAAAAATCTGTAGTCACAATTTTACCATTACGGTTAAATTGACCCCAAAGTTTATACTTACCCGCTTCCGGGAACTTGGTCATAAAATGCACCTCGCCTGGTGCTATATTCGGCATTGTATGGGCATGAGCATGAATATAATCTGCTTTTGTTAAGGGAGAGGATTGTTTAACAATTACTAAATGTCCCCGTTCTCCCAAATAAGGCTGCAAATCTTTCACAGGTTGATTAGTTGCCGCATCTTTTAAATTAAACACCAAAGTCACTGGTTTTCCCGCAGTTAAACTCGGTTCAGAAACACTTAAATTTGCCCTAGTATTCCCAAAAATCTGGTTCCGATTATAATCTACTTTTGACAGAGAAATTTTATTTCCCGGAACCTCGGTTTTCAGCACCGAAACTTGTTCTTTCTCCCCCGCAGGTTTGTAATCAGTAAATAACGCATACTTTCCCGACTCAGGAAACTGAGTAGTTACCTCAAATCTACCATTTTCTTTATATTCAGGATGAATATGATTGAAAAATTCTAAATCTTCACTGACTACAATTAAGTGCATTAACTTTTCTTGGAAAGCCTCAAATTTACTAATCCCTTTCCCTGTTTTATCTTGAATATCAATTACTAACTTGATCGGTTTATTTAGTTCAATTGGTTGAGCCACAGTCAATTTAGCTTGCACATTTGGTTGAATTTCGGCCCCATTGTGACGATCGCTTGTTCCATGCGATCCATGAGAATCAGCTTGACTTAAAGAATGTTCAGTATAAGAGTTTTTTTTGTTACTTTGATTTTCGGCTTTGCTATTAACATTAGACATCAGCCCCCCAATAGCAACCACAGAAACTAACCCAATTAAACTAGAAATAATTAGCTTTTTTTTCATAGTTTTTACTACAGATTTACACTCATTAAGCTAGCACTTACGCAGGTAGAGTCAAAAACCTGTTTTCTGCGTCAACCTTGATCCGCTAAATAATCGATTTTTCATAGAAACCTGATTTTTTTGCCTAAGTCCTATAACCTTCTAAAGTACCTCAAACAGAATGATTTTAGTAGTAGAGACATTGTATACAACGTCTCTACATTTTAAGCTTCGGAACCATCCTAATTAATCAAACTTGCAGCTAGGTACAATACCATAAAAGCAAGTTTGGCAAATCTTGCTTCTTTGTCAACAAGGTTGAAGCAACCACATTATTTACCCCCCGATTGAAAAAGCCTTACTGTAAAGGCTTCTTCAATATTAAACATGGAAAAATGAAATCAAGATGAAATTTAGCGAAGTTTGTGCCAAAGTAAGCCTAAAGTGGCGAACTACACCAGGGGAAAATTTTCCCAATCTCCCGGCATTCCTTAGCAAAGCTGTATCAGAATCTACTAAAAAACTGTTTTAAATGAGTTATGGTCATTCCATGACATAATCTAATTCAGGTTACATAATTAACCATGCGCCTAGAGCAGTTGCAAGCATTTTTGGCGATCGCAGAAACAGGTAGTTTTCAGCAAGCATCACGAAAATGTAACGTTACCCAATCTACTATTAGTCGGCAGATCCAATCCTTGGAAGCCGACTTAGGTTTATCCCTGTTTCACAGGAGTACTCAAGCAAAGTTGACACTAGGCGGGGAACGACTATTACCCCACGCCAAAAAAATTTGCCAAGAATGGCAAAACGCTACCCAAGAATTAGCGGAATTGCTAACAGGAAAACAGCCAGAACTTTGTGTAGCAGCGATTCCTTCAATTTGTGCTTACAACTTACCCCCAGTCTTGCAAAAATTTTGCCAAGACTACCCAGCAGTACAATTGCGAGTAACTTCTTTGGGAAGCGATCGCGCTTTAAAAGTTCTCAAAGATGGTTTAGTAGATGTGGCTATCGTCATGAATAATCGCTTCCTAACTGCTAGCCCCGAATTAATTGTAGATGCACTTTATACTGAACCAATTGAAGTATTAATGGCAGTAGATCATCCCTTAGCCCAATACCAAGAAATACCTTGGACAGAAATTACTAATTACCCCCAAATAGTATTTAAAGTTGGCTATGGAATGCAACGTTTAATTCAAGATCACTTTCAGCGTTTAGGTGTCAACTTAAATGCAGTTTTAGAATTAAATACCTTGGATGCTTTTCGCGGTATGGTACGCCAAGGAAATGCGATCGCCCTCTTACCAAAAACTGCCCTGTTTGATGCTCTCTATGATCCTACATTAGCAGTTAGACCCACCAGTGAACCAACATTAAACCGCCAAGTAGCCTTTGTTACAACTTGCGATCGATTACAAATTCCCCCCATAGCCCATTTCCGCAATTTAGTTCACAAAATCATTGGCATTGACTCAGCTAATATAGTTACAGGTACAACTTCCCCTAATCCCAAAAATCCGCTATCTCATGCGATCGCCATCTAAGCTCAACAAATAACAGAAAACTTTTCTAATGATTTTGGAGTAATATATACTTTTAATTCATGGTTCATAAGTCAAAAACTTAAACAAATGACCAATGGCCAATGACCAATGACCAATGACCAATAACAATTATGAGTAAAGCTTTTAGAGAACTACTAAAAAAAATCGGCAGTGGTAATCATACCGGGGAAAATTTAACTCGCCAAGAAGCAGCAGCAGCCACAAAAATGATGCTGTTAGCAGAAGCAACACCAGCACAAATTGGTGCATTTATGATCGCCCACCGCATCAAGCGCCCCACCGGAGAAGAATTAGCGGGAATGTTGGATGCTTACGACGAATTAGGGCCAAAATTACCAGGAAAAAAAAGTAATGATTCTCAAGTTATAGTTCTGGGAATACCTTATGATGGGCGATCGCGCACAGCACCAATCAACCCAATCACCGCCTTAATTTTAACATCCGCCGGAGTGTCAGTGATTATGCAC
>JBAVZX010000401.1:0-5069 GCA_049589015.1 Phormidium sp.
GCTGTAATGCGGCAATTCTGGTTTCTAATCCGGCTTTTTGCCAGTTAATTTGTGCTGACCGCAATTTGGCACATTCTGCTGTTAGTTCTTCTAATGTTGGCGGTATGATTGAGTAGTCTGTTTTGCCTGTGCGAGGATTGCGAACATTAATTTTTGCTTTCATAGTTTTGTTGATTAACTATCAATACAGGGGAATTAAGCAAATTTTAAATTATTCCTAAGTTTGCTAAACGATCGATCGCTTCTTGTTGAGTCTTAATAAAATGCTTCCGATCTATTTCTCCTTTTTCCATTGTGTTAGCTGGATAAAAGTGAGTTTGAGAGTAACTTTCTGCATACAATTCAAACCTTTGGCGAGACAACAAATTATTTAATCCGGGGCGACGGCGATATCTTCTTAAAGCGGCTAAATCGATTTCGGCAAATGCTGCCATACTTTCTCCGGTTGCTGTTTCTGCTAACACTAATCCCCGATAATCGATAATTTTAGAACCACCATCGGCGGAAGAAATGGGAATCGGAATATTGGCAATTCCGGCAGTATTTGCTGATATTACATAAGCCATGTTTTCAACTGCACGGGTGATTTTGGCGGCTGATTTGGGCGATCGATCTTTCCCAAACACTTCTGATGTAGAATGCAGAAAAATTTCTGCACCTCGCATTGCTAAACACCTCGCTACTTCAGGATATAAAATTTCTTCAGAAGCTAATGCGGCTAAATTGCCAATGGCTGTTTTAGCAACGGGAAAAACTCCTTCTAATCCATAACATTCTAAATATTTATCCCAAACATCGTGAGGAGTGGGAGCAAACATTGAATTTAATCGACGATATCTTAAAACAATTGCGCCGGAAGGGTCAATTACAAAGCAAGTTTGAAAGTATAATTTAGGAAAGTTTGGATCGAGTTCGTAAGCGTTTCCGGCGATAAATATTTTGTATTTTTGGGCGATTTTTCCTAATGCTTCATACTCTGCGCCAGCCATTTCTAAACAAGCTTTTTCTGCCCAAACACTTATCGACTCTCCCATCGGAAAACCTGTTAAAAAATATTCTGGCAATACTATTAATTTACAATCTGAACCAATAAAGGCGATACTACCAGCAATCTGTTTTTCGATGCGGCTAATTGATTGTTGGATGAGCGATCGCGCCTCACTCCGATCCTGCACCTGATTAACTGCGTGACAAGTTACCTGAAGTGCTAAAGCAAAAAAGGAGTCTTGTTTATTGGCGGCTTCCATATTTTTGGCTCTAGTTGATTTAAGATCATATTACTCTTTTCTGCCTGTAAGTAAATAGGTAGTTGCGCTAAAGCGCTAGAGTTAGCGCTAAAGCTCAACTACGTACTATAAGCCGTTACCAATTAACACAAAAGCTGCCCAATAATAGGGGTGATTTAGGCGATCGCTAACCGAAGCTGTTAAACTATTACGAATAGGCTGGGCAGTAATAATTCTTCCTCTTTGTGCAGTTGCAATGGAATTTTTACTATTAATTAAAGCAATTTGTGCTCGGCGCAATGCTTCTACTTTGCTGATATTTCCTTTTCTTAATTCAGCATAAAAAGCATCCATTAAAACTTGAGTACCACCATCGGAAACTGACCACAAAGAAGCAATAGTAGCCTTCGCCCCAGTTAATTGCATTTGATAACCAAAACCTAAAATTTCTTCTCCATTCCCTAATTGTCCGCCAATTCCTGTTTCGCAAGCACTCAAAACTACTAATTCTACATTCGGTAATGACCAAGTTTCTACATCGCGCAATGTTACCCGACTTCCATCACCAAAAAGTATAAATGAATCTTGAGGTTGACCAATAACAAAAGCAGCGTGAGTTGCTAAATGAATGATGTTATATTCGTTTAATCTAGGAACAGTAGACGGAGGTGTAAAAGCCGTATCTATTAGTTTAGTAGTACTAGGAATTATTGCTGCTAGATTTTCTATTTCTCGCCCCGCAAAAGGTAAACCAGCAAAGGTTAATTTACGACTTCCAACGGTGATATTGTAACTACCTTGGGTAAAAGCTGCGGCTAAAATTTTTAGTTGGTCAACATTTCTACTGTTAAAATCAGTGAGACTTGCAGAGGTAATATTATTAATGCTAAATCGTTCAATTAACCACTGTTTGCCATCGTACAAAGCCGCAATAGGAATATAACGTAATTGTCCATCTGGGGCATAAATTATAGTTTGGGCTTGGGCTTGAATTAAATCGTTTTCTATTGGTTTGATCAGCAAATTATATAGTTGATTTGCTGGAGTTTTAGCATCAGCATTAGTTTGTTGTAAAGCTAAACGAAATTCTACAATTAACCGATTTAAGTCTTGACGTTTTACGTTAACTGTGTGGCGAATTGGTGGCGAATAACTCGTTACTAATACTAGCTCTAATCTATCTTCTAAAATTAAAGGATAAAGCAAAACAGCATTTTGTGACAACTGTTTTAATTGCCCTTGTAATTTATTGAGAGTTCGTAAATTCAGGTTTTCTCCGCTTGTAGTTTGGCTGAGTTTTTGGGTTAATGCAATAACTGTGGGGCTGTTAATAAAGTCATTAAAATCGGCGCGAATTTGTTGTTGAATTTGGATTAATTCGGCAATTCTTTTTTGTTGTTCAACTGTGCGGTTAGCTTCCGGGATTTTTTGTAGTTTATTCAGTTCTTTGCCCAATTCAACAGCTTTGTTTTGGATGGCAATGTAATCAGATTGCACTTTTTGTTCTTGAGGTAATAATTCTAATCCTTGGGAAGTTTGCTCATTACCTCTGATTTTTTGCAAATAATCTTCTAATTCTTGGACTTTCAATAAATCTAAAACTTGTTGGGCTTCCAAAACCCGATTTTGCTGCAATAATAAATCAGCTAAAGAACGATAAGTATCGGCAACTGCAGCTGTGTAAGAACGCTGTTGTTCAGATGGAAGTTTGCTTAATCCAGAACGAATTGATTCTGTAACATTAACTGCTTGTTTATAAAATAAAATTGCTAATTCAGGTTTATTTTGGACTTCTAAAAGTTGAGCAATGTTACTAAGTGTGGCTCTTTCAAAGTTCCGATTACCGACTTCTTTGATAATTGCTAATGCTTGTTGGTAAGCATCTAAAGATTTCTCATATTGACGCTGATTTTTATAAACTGTACCCATGCTGTCGAGGGTGTTACCTTCATTAGTTCGATCGCCAATTGCTTGAAAAATTCCTAAAGATTTCTGTAGATAATCTAAAGCTAAAGAAGATTTTCCTAAATTATCATAAACTAAACCTATATTATTTAAAGTTAAGGCTTCTCCGGGGCGATCGCTTACCTCTTTTCTTACCTGCAACGCTTGTTGATAATACTCCAAAGCTTTAGGATATTTCCGCTGTTGATCGTAGATATATCCAATATTATGTAAAGTTGTACCTATACCTGTTTTGTCATTAATTTCTCGACGAATTGCTAAAGCTTTTTGGTAAAATTCTAAGGCTTGGGAAGATTGACCAAGCTGATTGTAAATTAAGCCAATATTATTTAATATAGCAGCTTCGCCTTGACGATTTTTGATGTCTGGAGCTTGAAAAATTACTAAAGCTTGCTGATAATTTTCTAAAGCACGGGAATAATCTGCCAAAGCTTCATAAATTAAACCAATATTATTTAAAGTACGTCCTTCCCCTAGTTTATCTCCCATTTGGCGACGAATTGGCAGAGTTTGTTGATAAAACTCCAATGCTTGCTGATAGTTTCCCTGTTGTAAATAAACTCCGCCGATGCTATTTAAAATGCTACCTTCACCACTTTTGTCACCTATTTCTCGCCGTAAAGCCAACGCTTGTTGATAGTAATCTAATGCTTGGCGAAATTCACCTATGCGATCGTAACCAGAACCAATTCTAAAAACTATTATTGCTTCAGCTTCTTTGTTGCCTATTTTCTGATAAATTTTTCGTAATTCTTTAAAGGTATTAATTGCTTCTCGATACTGACGGTTAGCAAATTGTTGTTCACCTGTTTTTAAAAGTTCCTCGACTTGTTTAGTGGGGTTAGAGTCATCTGCATCATCAAGAATTGTGCTATCTTCCACAGGTTCAGGATTAACAAAATCTTCTACTGCTAAACTAAGGTGAGGAAATCCAGCTAAGATAGCAGTAATTAAGGTTAGGCTGAGGAAAGGCGATCGCATATTAATTTCCCAACTTTACTTCTTGGAGCTAATCTATATTTTTAATTTCTTCTTTACCTTCCCTAAGCTTTTCTGATACTCTCCTATTTTTTGCTGAGAAAGTTGATAATTTGGATCGTTTTTTGGCACAGATTTCATCAACTCAATTGCCTTATTCCATTGATTACCAACCGCTTTCCACTCAGCTTCAGTTTTAGCTGACTTAGCCAAATTTGTTGCACTTGTTGCCTGATTAAGCGCCTTCTCAAATTGATCATCATCTCGCAAAACAGTACCTTGAGGAGCAGACGCATTAACTGGTTCTTCTTCGGGGATGCGACTACCTTCAGGAGCCGGACTACGAGTACCTTCAGGAGCCGGACCACAAGCACTCATTACACAGGCGAGAATGGCAATACAAATTCCCAAATAATATTTCATAATTCATTTATTAGCAGGTTCTAAATCAGGTATAGTTGTATTATAAGTTCCTGGTGGAAATTTTGTTGTCGGCGAGGTACAAGCTACATACTTATTATTAATATAAATTATTACTACTTGATTGGCACTACAGGAAACAGGAGTTAAACCTTCTTTAGTCAAAAAACCGGAAATTTTGTTAGAAACAGTCAAAGGAACTACTTGATTTGGTTGATTAGAAACTAACACCCAAGGCAGCCGAGTTTGATTAATTTGTCTATCATCATCCCGTAAAATATTGCCTTGAGGAATAGGTAACTGAGTTTGATTAATTGTTCTATCATCATCCCGTAAAATATTGCCTTGACCTTGAGAACCAGGGTTAACAGGAGTACGTTGGGTAGTGTTGCTATTTTGAGTAGGGGCAGGTGATGGTGGCTGATTTGAATTAATTTGTTGATCGTCATCCCGTAAAAGATTACCTTGACGAGCAGGAAT
>JBAVZX010000402.1:0-7378 GCA_049589015.1 Phormidium sp.
ATTAGCTTACTTAAATCCCCCCCTGATACTAATATTTTGATTGTCGATGATAACCCCACTAATTTGCGGTTGTTAGCCAAAATGCTAGAATTGCAAGGCTATACCGTTCGTAAATCCCTGAGTGGTAAAATAGCATTACAAGGTGTGCATCGCCATCAACCAGATTTGATTTTGCTGGACATTAATATGCCAGAAATGAATGGCTATGAAGTTTGTCAAAAGTTAAAAGGATCAGAAATTACGCGCCACATTCCGGTTATTTTTATTAGCGCCCTGGATCAGGTAAGTGATAAAGTCCGTGCATTTGAAATGGGAGCACAAGATTATATTAGTAAACCTTTTCAAGAACTGGAAGTATTAGCACGGATAAGAAATCAATTACTAATTCAACAACAACAACAACTTTTGCTCAAACAAAATCAACAATTAGAACGAGAAGTTAAAGAACGTCAACTAGCAGAAGCAGAAGTTCGACAATTGAATGCTAATTTAGAAAGAAGTGTCCAAATTCGCACCTTACAATTGCAGCAATCCTTACATTTTGATGCGACATTAAAGCAGATTTCTGACCGAGTGCGGGATTCTTTGGATCAAAATCAAATTTTGCAAATGGCTGTAGAAGCATTGGGATTAGCGTTAGAAGTTAATTATTGCGATGCTGTGCTTTACCATCCCAATCTCTTGACTTCTGTTATGCGATATCAATGGGTAGAGCCAGGAATCAATTTCACTCAAGAGCAACCGCTTTACAGCACAAATTTCCCGGAAATTGATCGGCAGTTAAAACAGAAATATTGCTTTGCTTTCTGCCCAATAGAATCCGATTCAGTTCGGCAAAAATCCGCGATTCTGGCCTGTCCAATTTTTGATAATCAGGTAGAAGAAACAGGCGTTTTAGGCGATTTGTGGTTATACAAAACCACTGCTTCTAGTTTTGGGGAAATGGAGGTTCATTTGGTAGAACAGGTGGCAAATCAATGTGCGATCGCCCTCCGCCAAGCCCGCCTCTATGAAGCTGCACAAGCTCAAGTCAAAGAACTGCAACGGCTCAATCAACTTAAGGATGAGTTCCTCAATACCATTTCTCACGAATTGCGCTCTCCCATTGCCAATATGAAAATGGTGATTCAACTATTAGCAACTTTGTCTAATCAAGAAGATAATCTAATTTCGGTAAATTCTCAATCATCAAATCAAAACTCCAAAATTTTACAGTATTTGACAGTTTTACAGGAAGAGTGCGATCAAGAACTTAATTTAGTAGAAGACTTGTTAAACCTGCAACATCTCGAAGCGGGGACTTATTATCAACAACTCTCAACAATTAACCTCAGAGATTGGATTCTTCATGTTATAGAACCTTATGAAATTCGCACCCAAAGTCATCAACAAGATTTTCAGGTTAATCTCGCTCCCAACTTGCCAAAAGTGAATTGCGATCCATTCAGTCTCAGTCGCGTGATTGCAGAACTACTAAATAATGCTTGTAAATATACTCCCGCAGGTGGCACTATTGCGATCGAACTTGGTATCTTTCAGGAAGAAACAACTCAACATGAAGCTAGTATTTCTCTAATCAATCAATGTTGTTGGCTGCTACTCATCGTTACTAATACAGGTGTGGAAATTTCCCCAGCAGAACTTACCCGGATCTTTGATAAATTCTATCGTATACCCCAAAATGATCCCTGGAAACATGGTGGCACTGGTTTAGGACTAGCACTGGTGAAAAAGTTGGTTGAACAAATGGGCGGAAACATCATCGCTAAAAGCGCCAAAAATCTGACTCAATTTATTGTTCAATGCCCACTCAGCTGTTAAAGCGGCAGGGAACAGGGGAGATAATTCAAGAATTTATCCTGTTCCCTGTTTCCTACTCTTAAACGATTTCTTTCATGCGTTGCCTTTCGATCATAGGCTCACTAAAAAAGAATGAATAGAAAAATCCGGCTAGTATTGCGCCTAAAATTGGTGCAACCCAGAATAACCAAGTTTGAGCCAAGAGTTCTGATCCAGCAAATATCGCCACACCAGTACTCCGAGCCGGGTTGACAGAAGTATTGGTTACAGGAATGCTAATTAAGTGGATTAAGGTAAGTCCTAAGCCAATAGCGATCGGCGCAAAACCCGCAGGGGCGCGATGATCGGTAGCACCCAAAATGATCATCAAGAACATGAAGGTCATTACTACTTCAGTGATGAAAGCAGCTAACAGACTGTATCCGCCCGGAGAGTGAGCACCAAAGCCATTGGTAGCTAGGGGATTAGAACCAGAAAGCACAAAACCTGCTTTCCCACTAGCGATTAAATAAATTACTGCTGCGCCAATTGTTGCGCCAATCACTTGGGAAGCAATATAAGGTAGAAGTTCCGAACCAGGAAAACGCTTACCTGCCCATAATCCAAAGGAGACTGCTGGGTTCAGGTGACAGCCAGAAATATGACCGATCGCGTAAGCCATTGTCAATACTGTTAGTCCAAAGGCAAGGGCTACACCAACAAACCCAAGCCCCAAGGGAAACAAAGTATCTCCACCCATTTTCGCCCCATCTGAAGTGAAGGTTGCGGCTAATACTGCACTACCACAACCACCCAACACCAGCCAAAATGTACCGATTAACTCAGCGATACACCGTTTTGTTAAAGTCATTAGTACAAATCTCCTTGATTTTTCCAGACTTTACCTGACACTTATTTTTACCGAATTCCTTTTTTTAGGACTTACGCACCATAGCCTAAGAAACCCGGTTTCTCGTTCTTACCCACAGGCTGATATCAAGGAATTACGTTAAGAAACCAGGTTTCTGCGTAAGTCCTATCTTTATAGGAGATATTGTACAACTAGGAAATACGAGAATTATATGAATTATGATCAAAACTCTATGGTTAATCTACTAAACCAGCACGCAAAGCTATTACTGCTGCTTGGGTACGATCGTTTACATTTAACTTGTTAAAGATGTTTCGCAGATGAGTTTTTACTGTCCCTATTGTCAGACAGAGCTTTTGCGCTATATCGGAATTACTGTCTCCTTGGACGATTAACCGCAAAATTTCTAGCTCTCGTTTAGTTAGGGGGTGTTCTTGTAAAAATAGATGGTACTCCATCACTATTGCCCGAATGCTCACTTTCTTGCTCTTACTGATGGAAGATGTGTCTGACTGAATCGGCGAATTCATTAGCTCAGGCATCTCCCATGTTGTTTTTTGTAATTCAACTTGGGAGTTTTGTGTTAAATGATCGATCGCTAATGAAGAGAGACTGCTGTTCACTTTCATATTTCTCAAAACTTTATTTTATCTCTTGGCGGAATGAGTAGATTTACGGAGAAGTTGTTTAATTACTGCTGATTATTTTTACATCGGTGATTCTATCAAACTTTTTTGAGAATGTCAGGAAATCTTCACATTCCCAGCACAAATTTGATTTTACCTAGTGCCGCAGGGCAGAAATAACCAATCAGTTGAAAAAATGGCTATCGGATCGCCGAGTGGGACATTTTGGTGAGGGAAGGGAACAGGGAACTTCTTTTCAGGGAACAAGAATTATTTCTCTTATTTCTCTTACCTTGTCCCAACTTCGGTTGGTAGCCGAAAAAATTACTTTACAAGCCTTCTGCCCTTCTGCCTTCTTGCACGAGTGCAAATGCTCCTTTAACATTTATTTTCCTATATTACACTCCCAAACAAAAAAAATTGCATTGTTAGCTTTTCCAGCCCCTAAAAAAATTAGGTCAAGTTTACCTAAAAAATAGAATCTAAAAGTAAAGAAATTATAAGAACAAGATCCAGGCGGTAAAATAATATAAATTTCTTATAAAGTAGAAGTAAAAGATATAAATTAAGCGAATCTGTTTTCAGGGTCACATCTTAGAAACCATCTCCTGTTTAGTATGAAAATTTTATTAGTAGAGGACGATCTATTTACAGGCGATCTGCTCTCAGCAACACTCAAGACTCATCGCTACATTGTGGAACTAGCAACGGATGGTCAAATAGCATTGCAATTAGCAAATGTATGTAATTATGACTTGATAATTCTTGATGTGCAAATTCCCAAATTAGATGGAATTAGCGTCTGTCGCCAGTTGCGCTCTTCTGGATGTACAACGCCGATTTTAATTTTGACAGCTAAAGACTCAAATGATGATATCATAACAGGCTTGGATGCTGGAGCCGATGATTATGTAGCTAAGCCTTGTGAGCCAGCCCAATTATTAGCAAGAATCCGAGCGTTATTACGCCGTGGCAGTGTGAATTGTCCAACAACAGTTTTAACCTGGGGAAATTTGTGCTTAGATCCAGCTTTAGCACAGGTGAAATATGAGCAGCAAGTTGTTAATCTGAGATCCAAAGAATACAGTCTTTTAGAATTATTTTTGCGCCATCCCCAAAGGATATTTAGTCGCAATGCGATTATCGATCACTTGTGGAAAATTGATAATTGTCCGACAGAACACGCTGTCACTAATTTAATTAAAGATTTACGCCGTCAACTTAAAGCAGTAGGAATGAAAGAAGAATTTATTGAAACAGTCTATGGATTAGGGTATCGGATTAAGACAGTACCATCTCCAGGAGAACAGGCAAAAAAAGAGAGAAAAGACACAATAGAAAAACCCCAAATCAATCAATTACCAACAGAATCAGTCGCTATTAATCGAATTTGTGAACATTTTCGATCTACTCTGGAACAGCGGCTCAAAATTTTGGCAGAGGTAGTTCCAGAACGATCGCTCTACGGTAACGCTACAGGATCAGACAATATAAATCCAGAACAACAGAAAACAGCTAAGGACGAAGCGCATCGATTGGCGGGAAGTTTAGGAACTTTTGGATATCCGAGAGGATCGCAAATAGCAAGTTCGATCGAACAGCTATTAATGGGAAAAACATTAGAGGAACCACAAATTTCCCAATTCTCCCAATTGCTCATGGAATTAAAACACGAATTAAGCAAACCACCCCGAATTTTAGAAGATATTTTACCATCAAGTTTAGCTCCGCGAATACTACTAATCGGCGAAAAAACCGAGTTTGCAAATACCTTAATCGCAGAAGTCTGCCTTTGGGGATGGCAAATTCAGCTAATCTCAGATCAATCAACATCATTACAAGAGATACTTGAACCTACACCGATCGCCATTGTATTGCTACTCAACACCTCCCCACTAAACTCCGAGCAACTCTCCCTGCTGTGGAGATTAAAGCAAGAATTTCCCTCAATTCCTTTGATCACTCTGGGAGAACAGGATAGCTTATATACTAGGGTGCAAGTTGCTCGTTTAGGTAGTGAACGGTATCTTGTACAACCAGTTACTCCCACTCAAGTGTTGGAAGCAATTTCCCAATTACTACCACCCATTCAAGAAAAAGATGCCAAAGTAATGGCAGTAGATGACGATCCAATAATGCTGAAGACTTTAACCAATGTGCTGCAACCTTGGGGAGTACAAGTTACTTGTCTGGATAATCCACACCAATTTTGGGATGTGTTAACAGCTACTGAACCTGACTTATTACTGCTGGATTTGGAAATGCCGACTTTTAGTGGAATCGAACTTTGTCAAGTGGTACGCCAAGATTCCAAATATGGAGATTTACCGATTTTAGTGGTAACTGCTCACACCGATCGCGAATCTACCCAACAGGTGTTTGGGGCGGGAGCCGATGATATGATTAGTAAACCGATCATTGGGCCAGAATTAGTTACCCGTGTCATCAGCCGTATCGAGCGATCGCGTTTACGTCAACAGCTAGATTACTTGCATCAACAACAAGCAGCAATCTGGCAACAACAAGCCAGAATCGATCCATTAACCCAAATTCCCAATCGTCGAGCTTTTGAAGAATATCTGCAACAACAATGGCAACAGTTAATTCAAGAACAAGAAACTTTATGCTTAATTTTCTGTGATGTAGATTATTTTAAACATTACAACGATTTGTATGGACATCCAGCAGGTGATATCTGCTTAAAACAAATCGCCAAAACAATTCAAAAGTCTATCAAAACCTCCGATCTAGCTGCTCGTTATGGTGGTGAAGAATTTGCGGTGATTCTACCTAAAACTAGCCTTGATGGAGCCTTGCGTGTTGCTCAACGGATTCAACAAAAAATCTCTCTATTACACATTCCCCATGCAGGCTCCACGATCAAAGATTATGTGACTATTAGTATGGGCATTACAGGGAAAATTCCCACAATCGATCAAACCTTTGATTCTCTGATTGCGATCGCAGATGAAGCATTATATACTGCCAAAAATCGCGGACGAAATACATATTGTTTGTATCCCTTGTAGCTTCTAGAGGTACGGAACCAGAAGGGTAAGGAAGTAGGGGGCAGAGGAAATATAAGATTTACCCTTTAGCTTTTCTTTTAGCCTCTGCGTTCTAGCTTCTGCAAAAATATAGATATGCCAACGTTTATTTTTTCCAAGCATCAGCGTTTTTTGCGGAAAGTTCCCTTACATTGGGTACTGGTTGTGCCTTTTGTACTCCAAACCGTGGGCGCAGTGGGATTAGTCGGTTATTTCTCTTATCGGAGTGGACAACAGGCAGTTCAGGATTTAGCAAACCGATTGTTGGCGCAGGTATCGGAACGAATTAGCGATCGCCTTAACACATATTTACAAAACCCGCAACAAATAGTCGCCATAAATGATTTGGCAGTAAAGCAGGGAAGTCTCAATATCAAAGACTTTGAGCAACTACAACAACTTTTCTGGCAACAGATGACCTTGAACCCCTTAGTTCCATCCACTGGCTTTTGGAGCGATCGGGGGGAGTCTATCTCTTACGGACGTATCTTCTCAGAAGAAGAACGTTTTTATGGTAGCAAACTGCTTCGCAATAACCTCACCCTTGGTAGAAATTACATAATTAAAGTCAACAAACTCAATCCGAGTCAGCGCCAGTTTTATCGGATTGATAACCGAGGTAAGCCAGCAAAACTAATCTATTCAATGATTGATGTGGATTTTCGCCAGCTGCCTTGGTATCGTCAAGCAAAAGCTGCCAAAAAACAAATTTGGTCTGCGATTTCTCTGAATCGAATTATACCCGTTTTACAAATACAGGCATTAGCTCCTATCAATAATTCAACTGGAAAATTTTCCGGGGTTTTTAACTCTGTTTATTTCCTATCAGATATTAGTAGCTTTCTTTCCAAGCAAAAATTTTCTCCATCGGGTCAAGTTTTTATTATTGAGCGTTCTGGAGATTTAGTTGCCACCTCCAGCTTAGAAAAACTCCATGTCCAGCAAACAAAATCAAAAATAACCAGATTATCAGCAGTAAATAGTCAGAATGCCCGAACTAGGGAAATTGCTCAACAGCTAATCAATCAATTCGGCAGCTTTCATAGTTTAAAAAG